>JALWMN010000170.1 GCA_027083895.1 Campylobacteraceae bacterium | reverse complement strand
CTTTTTTTGCTGTAGTTTCACAACTTACAAATGGTGAGTGTCTGTCTATATAATCTTTTTTTGCCTCTTTATCGATCTCTGCGATATCTTGATATCTATTGATAGTTGGCATTTACAATCCTTTATATTTAATTTTGTAAGGTAATTATAGCATAAAAATTGAGAAATAGGATAATTTTACTCCTATTTAATCCTCTTTAATAAATTTTCGTGCCCAATCTTGTAACAGTTCTACCTCTTTTTTATTGAGTCTTGCCTCTTTATGGAACAAAAGGTACTCTGGCGGAGGCATTTTTCTAATTCTCATTGATTCAACAATCCCCTTATAGATCTTTTGTTTTTTCTGATCATCATATCTATTAAAAATTGAGAAATTAAGCCATGCTCTTCCATTTTTAATATTGGAGTGTACTCCAATGGATATTGGTGAAATATTTCCATACCAAGGCATTTTTGTATGGTTAGAGTGGCAATCGTAACAGCTTCTTTTAAGAATACTCATTATCTCTTTTGGTGCTTTAATCTCATCAGCGGGTGTTGCTTTTGGTGGCTTAGGAATTTCAATTTGTATAAATTGCAAAAGTAATAGTACCAAAAAAGTCCACCCGATAATGTGAAGTAGTGTTTTCAACTATTTATCCTTACCAGTAATAGTACACTGCCCTGTTATGACACATGCTGGACAAAAACCTACTAAACCTGCAATAAGAGGGATAACACCTAAATAGAACCATGCATTTCCTGAGTAGATACCATAGCCAATTAATGAAGCTCCTAAAACTATTCTAAATGGTCTACAAAATTTTGCTAATTTTTTTGCATTTATCGCCATATTTGACTCCTTTATGATGGAATATTTTTGCAAGAAATAGTACAATGAAGTTTATTAAAACCGCATTATTATAATAAATCTATTTAATATTGTCTATAAGTAATTTTTTTATAAAAGGGGACCTTGCAGGTCTACTTTCTTTTAAATCTCCTATAGAACATAAGAATTATTGGACCATATTTGATAATAAATGAGATTATCTTCTTCATTGATCAATCCTTAACTCATCTGGTGATTTTAACTCTTTTATCTTCCATGGTAAACCTTGCTTATTGAGCTCTTCCATAAATGGATCTGGGTCGAACTCTTCAACATTATAAACTCCTGCTTTCCACCAAATTTTCTCTAGCATCAATTTGGCACCAATCATTGCAGGAACACCAGTAGTATAGCTTACTGCTTGGCTTAAAACCTCTTTATAGCACTCCTCATGGTCGCTTACTTGGTAGATATAGATTGTTTTTTTCTCTCCATTTTTATAACCAGTTGCAACAATACCAATATTTGTTTTTCCTTTAGTTCTAGGCCCTAAGCTAGCTGGATCTGGTAGGAGTGTCTTTAAAAATTCAAGTGGGATAATCTTTTGACCATTGTGCTCTACCGGTTCAATACCAAGCATTCCAACATTTTTAAGACATCGCATATGAGTTAAGTAACTCTCGCTAAATGTCATAAAGAATCGAATTCTCTTTAAGCCCTTTATGTGCTTTACTAAACTCTCCATCTCTTCATGGTAGAGAAGGTAGCTATCTTTTGGTCCAATCTCTGGATAGTCCCAAACCTGTTTTATCTCCATAGGTTCAGTCTCTATCCACTCCCCATTCTCCCAATATCTTCCCTTGGCACTCACCTCTCGTAAGTTGATTTCTGGATTAAAGTTAGTTGCAAATGGGTAACCGTGATCTCCTGCATTACAATCTAGTATATCTATTGTTTCAATCTCATCAAAGTAGTGCTTTTGGGCATATGCACAAAAGAGGTTGGTAACACCTGGGTCAAAGCCACTCCCAAGAAGAGCCATAGCATTTGCCTCTTTAAAATCTTTATCTCTAGCCCACTGCTCTTTGTACTCAAATTTTGCAGTATCTGGGTGCTCATAGTTTGCTGTATCGAGATAATCTACACCACATTGGCTGCAAGCATCCATAATTGTTAAGTCTTGGTAGGGTAGAGCTACATTGATAACAATATCAGCATGCGTTTTTTTAATTAATGCTATTAGCTCCTCTATACTATCTGCATCTACTTGTGCTGTTGCTATCTCTACACCAACTTTCTCTTTAATATTTTTCGCAATTACATCGCACTTCTCTTTTGTTCTACTAGCAAGTGTAATATTGCCAAAATTCTCTTGATTCATTGCACACTTAAAGGCAACAACATTGCCTACTCCGCCAGCTCCAATTATTAAAGTATTTTTCATCTCTTCTCCTCATTTTTTAATATTTTTTTTAGAATACCAAACTTTAATTCGTTTCCTGTAATGATATACTCAAACTCATTTACATTATTAATAAGCAGTTCAAAATTCTCTTTTGCCTCTGGTGTTGCGGCAATGAGGAACCTGTCGCTTACTTTTACTTCGTAGTTGTCATCTGGTAAGAGGGTAACCTCCTCTTTTCTATTTTTGACCATTAGAAAGTGTATTTTAGCTCTCTTTTTTCGATCTGTAAGATCTCTTGCAATCTGCCCTAACCGTACTTTATTGCCATCTTTTAAGTAGTTTGTGAGTGCATAGGCTTCTGATTTTACAATTCTCACTTCAAAAACCTCTGGATGGTAGCAAGTTTTCCGTTTTAACTCTTCGACTACCTCTTCACCCCACTCTTCGGTGTGTTGGTGGATTATCTGCAAAAATTGATGTGCCATTGGTTGTGAAATAACACGGTAAACATACTCAGAGACAATTTTTTCTAAAATATAGACTCTATCAATCTTTGCTGCTTGGAAGATGGTAACATCATCGAGTGTATTCTCTCTTGCGATAGTGTATATATC
>JALWMN010000169.1 GCA_027083895.1 Campylobacteraceae bacterium | reverse complement strand
CGAAGAATAGAGCAGTTTATTTTCTCTCTTGATGAGAAAGAGATTGTTGCAGCAATACAAAAGATTCCAGCGGGTAAACGACTAAGAGCTCGTTTAATGTTAGAAATTGCTGGAGATAGACAAAGTGTAATTGATACAGCAGCAATTATAGAGATGATTCATGCAGCTAGCCTACTCCATGATGATGTAATTGATGATGCATTTACACGTAGAGGTGTTGCTTCGATAAATGCCCTCTATGGCAATAAGAGTGCAATTATGTTTGGAGATATTCTCTATTCGAAAGCCTTTTATGAACTCGTAGATATCGATAGATTTGTTGCTAAAGTGATCTCAAATGCGGTTGTACAATTAAGCATTGGTGAGCGAAAAGATGTAGCGATGTCTGAATACTTTAGTGTAGATAGAGAGGCATATATAACTATGATCTATCAAAAGACAGCAGCCCTGATTGAAGCTGCAAGTGAAGCTGCAGCAATATTGGCTGGTAAAGATAGAGAGATCTATCGCACTTATGGAAGAAACTTAGGTATTGCTTTTCAGATGATAGATGACATATTAGATATTGTCTCAGATAGTAAAACCTTAGGAAAACCTGCTCTAAACGACTTTGTAGAGGGGAAGACGACACTACCATATATCTACCTATATCAAGAGCTTGAGGATAACGAGAAGGAGCGACTCAAAGCGATGCATAAACGCCAACTTGCTAAAAGTGAGCAAGAGTGGATATTGACAAAATTGAGTGAACATAAAATTATTGAGAGAGCAAAAAAAGAGGCCTTTAGCTTGATTGATGAGGCGATTAAACTCATGCAAAAAGCGGGTGAGAAAGGCTTAGAAGCAATCGCTGTAAAGATGGTTGATAGGAGTTTCTAGTGCAATATGTTGTTCTAAGTTTCAACTATAAAGAGTGCTCCTTAGAAGAGAGAGAGTCAATTGCATTTAAAGATAATGAAGAGACTACTAACTTCTTAAATACCATAACAGATTTTGATTTTATTCTAGAGGCATTTGTTATTAATACATGCAACAGGGTAGAGGTGGTTGCAGCAACTAAAGATACATTTGCTACATACCATACTCTCCTTGGAGTATTAAGCAAAACAAAGGGGGTTAACTTTTATGAGTTAGAAAAGAGTGCACTCTTTTTTGAGCAAGAAAGTGCAATTGAACATCTCTTTAAAGTGGCCTCTTCTTTAGAGTCAATGGTAATTGGCGAAGCACAAATAACAGGACAAGTAAAAGATGCATTTAGACTCTCTTATGAGAATGGAACTGCAGGGAGAGAGCTAAACCGTTTAGTAAGTGCAGCAGTTCGTTGTGCAGCAGAGGTAAGAAACTCTACCAATATCTCTGAGCATCCAGTTTCAATTGCATCAGTCGCTGTAGCTCAAGCAGAGGCCGATAAGGGTTCTCTTTCTGGAATGGTTGGGGTTGTTGTTGGAACTGGAGAGATGGGTCGATTGACTGCAAAACACCTTTTACGTTCAGGTGCAGATGTTTTGCTTATCTCTCGTACAAAGAACCATGCAGAAGCTTTAGCTTCTGAACTAGGGGAGAATGTTAAGGTGGGAGATTTTGAGAAGTTAGATGTTTATATTAATAAATATAGAATCCTATTTACAGCTACTGCTTCCAAAGAGCCAATCATTACAAAAGATATGGTAGAGGAGAAGGCAATTGAGAGAACGTGGTTTGATATGGCAATTCCACGAGATATCGCAAATGATATTGAAAGTAAAAATATTAAGATCTATTATATAGATGATTTAAAAACCATCTCTAATAAAAATCATGCATTGCGTAAAGAGAAAGCTATGCTTGCAGCTGAGATTGTTACAAAACATAAAGAGAACTTTTTAAAGTGGCTCCAAGCTTTAGCTGTAGAGCCAGTGATTAAACAGATGCGTCTTAATATTCAAGAGATTGTAGATGCAGAAGTTACAAGAGTTATCAAAAAGGGGTTTATTCCAAGTGAATATAGAGAGAATTTAGCTCATATGGGCATACAACTTTTTGATAAATTTTTGCATCTTCCAACAAAGCAGATGCGTAAACTCTCAAAAGAGAGTGATAAATCCTACGTTATAGATGCAATAAAAGAGATCTTTTCACTTGATACAGATAGTATTGATCCAAAACAATATCGACAAAAGGAAGATTGAAAATGAGATTTTCAGAGTCATTTATCTTTACATCAAAAGAGGCACCAAGCGATGCAGTTTTACCTAGCCATATCTATCTAGTACGTGGTGGCTTTATCCAAAGCGTTGGAGCAGGTCTTTATAACTTTCTACCACTAGGAAAAAAAGTTTTAGATAGGGTACGAGCAGTTGTAAAAGAGGAGTTAGATAAAGCTGAGTGTCAAGAGGTCGATTTGGCTTTTGTAACACCTAGTGAACTCTGGAGAGAGAGTGGCCGTTTTGAAAAGTATGGTAAAGAGTTGCTACGCTTTAAAGATAGGAAAAATGCGGAGTTTGTACTTGGCCCAACACATGAAGAGATGATGGTAAATCTTGTGCGTCAGTATGTAAAGAGCTATAAGCAATTGCCTATAAACCTCTATCAGATAAAGACAAAATTTAGAGACGAGATACGTCCACGATTTGGTTTGATGCGTGGAAGAGAGTTTTTAATGAAAGATGGCTATAGTTTCCATAAAGATGAAGAAGATATGATAGAGAATGGTTTTAATAAAATGGAAGCCACCTATAGCCGTATTTTTAAAAGATTAGGTTTAGATTTTAGAATTGTAGAGGCTGATAGCGGTGCAATTGGTGGAAGTGGGAGTAAAGAGTTTATGGTGCTAGCAGAGAGCGGAGAGGATACTATAGTTG
>JALWMN010000168.1 GCA_027083895.1 Campylobacteraceae bacterium | reverse complement strand
TTAATAGGAGTAACAATGGGTAAGTTTGTTAACAACATAGATGAGTTTTTTAAATTCTGTGAAGAGAACGAAGTTGAGTTTGTAGATCTACGCTTTACAGATATTAAAGGAGCGTGGCACCACATTACCTACCGAATGAGTGCAGTAAATGCTGAAAATTTAGAGCATGGATTCCCATTTGATGGCTCTTCAATCGAGGCATGGCAACCAATTAACCAATCTGATATGATCTTAAAACCAGATGTCCCAACTGCATTTTTAGATCCATTTACAGCTGATCCAACTGTTGTAGTTATTTGCGATGTTTATGATATTTACAATAATGAACTGTATGCAAAATGCCCACGATCAATTGCAAAAAAAGCACTTAAAGTTCTTGAAGAGAAGGGTGTTGCAGATGCAGCATACTTTGGTCCAGAAAATGAGTTCTTTATCTTTGATAATGTTGTAATTAAAGATAAA
Source organism: Campylobacteraceae bacterium (assembly GCA_027083895.1). Lineage (GTDB taxonomy): Bacteria > Campylobacterota > Campylobacteria > Campylobacterales > Sulfurovaceae > JAADEQ01. Next base: position 2,389 of record JALWMN010000168.1, on the reverse strand, counting down.
GATAATGAGCAGTACTTCAGAGTAGACTCAGACGAAGGCCACTGGGCAGATGATGCTGAGTATGATGATGCTGGAAATATTGGCCATAGACCAAGAATTAAAGGTGGTTACTTCCCTGTAATGCCAACAGATACAATGGTTGATTTAAGAGCGGAAATTATGCAAGTTCTTGAAGAGGTTGGCTTAGAAGTTGTTTTAGGACACCATGAAGTTGCTCAAGCTCAAGGTGAAATTGGTGTAGTCTTTGGCGACTTAATTACAGCAGCAGATAATGTACAAAAGTATAAGTATGTTGTAAAAATGGTTGCACACTTAAATGGAAAAACTGCAACATTTATGCCAAAACCAATATATAACGATAATGGTAACGGAATGCATGTACACCAATCACTCTGGAAAGATGGTAAAAATCTCTTCTATCAAGAGGGTGAATATGCAAACTTAAGTAAAACTGCACTCGACTACTTAAGCGGTATCTTCCATCACAAAGAGGCAGTAGCAGCATTTACAAACCCATCAACTAACTCTTACAAGAGACTCTTACCAGGCTTTGAGGCTCCAAGAATTTTAACATACTCAAGCCAAAATAGATCTGCAGCTTGTCGTATCCCATATGGTGCAGGTGAAAAATCTACAAGAATCGAAACAAGATTCCCTGATAGCTCATCTAACCCATACTTAGCATTTACAGTTCTTATGATGGCTGGACTTGATGGTATTGAGAAGGGTGGATATGATATCGTTGGTCCAGTAAATGAAGATCTATTCGAGTTAACAAGAGATGATTTAAAAGAGAGAGGTATTCCAGAGTTACCAAATACACTTCGTGATGCTTTAGAGGGATTAGAAAAAGACCATGAATTCCTCAAACCTGTAATGAGCGATGAGTTTATTAAAACATATATCGATTACCAATTCGAAAGACATGTTGTACCTGTCGAAGGTAGACCAACTCCTTACGAGTATATCTCTACATACTCTTGCTAAACTCTTCTCTCCTCCTTTTTGGAGGAGCAGCAGCAATTAAAAATCTTCACTTCTTACAATCTTTTTAGTTTTATCACCTAAAATAGAATAGAGAGAAAAGGGCTATAATGCTATTTTTAAGCGATTTAGATTTTACCCTCTTACGAGACGATACAACTTTAAGTAAATTTACTAAAGAGATCTGGAATAGAGTAAGCTATAAAACAAAACTCTCTATTGCAACTGCTCGTAGCTACACCGGTGTAAAAGAGCTTCTCAAAGGGTTACGTTTAAGTGAACCACTCATACTGCTTGATGGTGCTGTAATTGCAAATCCAGATGGCTCTATACTCCATATAGCTTCGATAGATAAAGAGTTAGGTAATGCAATAATAGATCTAGCTAAAAAAGAGTTTCAGCTAGAACCACTCATAGTTGCCTATCAAGAGGGGAGAGAGAGTTTTCACTATCCAAAAAATTTAAATAGATTCCAAAAAGAGTTAATCCAAACCATGAAGATGCGAAATCGCATATTTAGCGACCATAAACTACAAGCCCAAGAGCAAAATCTAAAGATAGTCTATCAACTAGAGAGTGCTTTAAGTTTCGAGTTTGAAGAGAAACTTACAAAAGCATTTGGAGATAGCATTGAAATAAAAAACTCAAAAGATCCCTACTTTAATTGCCACTTTATTACTATTTTACATCCCTTAGGAGATAAAGGTCATGCACTCCTAAAATTAGAGGAGATAGAGAATATAGAAAAAGAGAAGACAACTGTCTTTGGAGATAGCTACAATGATATAGGTATTTTCGAAGCTGCTGGAAAAAAAGTTGCTGTGGCCAATGCAGTTGATGCACTCAAACAGAGAGCAGATATAGTCCTAAAGGAGAGTAATAACGAAGATGCAGTTGCAAAATATCTACAAAAAGAGATATTAGAAAATACTCTTAAATAAAAAGATCAAATGTAATTAAACTAGAGTCTTAGCTCAAAAACATAAAGCTAAGAGCCTAAAGATGCGAGCTTTTTTATGTGCTAAAATAGACTACTTTCACTCTCCCCAATAACTAATCAACCAATAACTTTACAAGTAAAAAGTTAGTGCTAAAAGCTTATTCACCCCAACAGAGCTTGCGACGAGGAAAAATTACTGCCGCTTGCCGTCTGCTATGCAAAGCTTCGCTTTGCATAAACGACGCCAAAGCGGAGCTACAAACAACAAGCAGTTGTTGTTTGCTTAACGCTCCTCCAGTTCTGCGGCTGTCTATGATATAACCATAGCATGAAGCTTAGTCTCGGTGCATTTGCGAAGCAAATTCACCCCAACAGAGCTTGCGACGAGGAAAAATTACTGCCGCTTGCCGTCTGCTATGCAAAGCTTCGCTTTGCATAAACGCAGCGTCGTGCGGAGGTACAAAC
>JALWMN010000167.1 GCA_027083895.1 Campylobacteraceae bacterium | reverse complement strand
TTTTGAACATCACCATGGAATACATAGACCGAAACACCCCAAACAATAGCCGCTGCTAAGAGTTGCAAATCTGCAACAAGGCTCGTTGCTAAAAGAACAGAGCCAACCTGTGTTTTATCACCAAGTTTAAGTATGGTAGCAATAAGGTTTACTACAATTGCAAAGAAAAGCTCATAGGGGCTATGGTGGGTAAAGGTATCAATATCTCCATAGAAGAAGCCAAAATTGAGTGTCATAGCTAAGATAATAAAAAAGCCTGAAATCACCTTTTGAGTATTCATTTATAATCCTCTTAAGAAATTTTACCTATTATTATATCTCAAATAGGGTGAAAATAGAATATTTCTATACAAAGGTGAGAATTTTTCTGAAAATATCTTAATTTGTAAGAACTTTAGTATAATTATAAAAGTTTTTGATTGGGAGTATAATTTTGGAGATTGATAACGAAATTCTTGAACATATGCGTAATCCATATAACTATGGACGAATTGATGAACCAAGCAGTATTGGGATTGGAGAAAATCCACAAAATGGTGAGAAAGTAATTATTTATATCAATGTTGATGAGAGTGATAGTGAAGCTACAATATCTCAAATAGCATTTGAGGCAATTGCATGTATGACAACTATTGTTGCAGGATCAATTATTACAAAAGAGGCAGATGGTTTAACTTTTTCTAAAGCTGAAGAGCTTATAGCTGTAACTCTTGGGATGCTTGAGCATGTAGATCCTGAGCAGGCAGCATGCTCAGAGATGGTTGCAGTAGCTTTAAAAGCAGCAATTGATGGCTATCTTTTAAGCAAAGAGAAGGGTGAAAAACAGACACTCATCTACAAAATAGAGCAGAGTTGTAGTCCACAGATGGAGTATTCAAAGCAGGAGGAGAGAGAATGAAACAACTTTTTATAAAGACACATGAAGCGTGGCTTGTAACACTTATGGCATCATTTATGAGTAAAAATTGTGAATCCAAACAGAGACTTAACGATTTTAGTGATATCCTCTTTCGCCACTTTACATGGCTTGAGAGAGAGTTAATTAAGCGTGGCATAGAGTATGACTACAATAGAGAGAGTATTCCTATTAAGGTAGATTCACTTCGTATAATTTTGGATAATATTATAGAGCGGCTCAATACTATGGAGTTGATGCTTTCAAATGTAACAGATGAGGCGTTACGTTTTCGCATACAAACTGATTGGGAGTATATGAAGTATCGGATTAGCAATTTAAAAGATGAAGAGGTGAGAGCCTTTAGTGCTAAAAGAGAGTATAAAGATTTTAATCTCTCCAATGAGGCAACAGATGCATTGACACTTTTTCTCTTTGAGGAGAGCTATAAAGAGTATGAGTTGATTTTGATCTATAATTACTTAAAGGCACACTCAAATGATGACTATTTAAATAAGATTTTCCAGATTTTGATAGATGAGAGCTTTTTTCATCTTAAAAGCTTTGGGGAGATGATGAGCGAAATGGGTATATTGGCTGTTCCTAGAGTAGTGCATGAGTCGATCTATAAGGTTGAGAGTTTGGAGGAGTTTTTAAAAGATGGAATCGATGAGGAGCTAGCTGCAAAAGAGCAGTGTAAGGAGCTCTCAGATGCTGTTGTAAAAGAGGCTAAGGAGCTGGCTAAGTTTTTTGATTTTATCAACTATCAAGAGAATTACCATATTGCTTTAATGCAAGATGCCTTAAGGTATTTTGAGCAAAAGGGAGCAGAATGAAAAAGCACTTTAGCTCAGTAGTTTCAGAGCTCTTTGGAAAATTTGCTGCTAAAGAGTTTAGTAGGCCAATTCAAAAAGTTATTAACAGTAGTTATGTAAAAATTATGGGGCTTGATATGAGTAATTTTGCCCCAAGTGACTCCTATAATTCACTAACAAAGCTCTTTACGCGTGCAATGAAGAAAGAGCCAAATATTGATGCACAAAGAGACTCTGTTATCTCCCCGTGTGAAGCTAAAATTATCGATTTTGGAACTATTAAAAACCATACAGCATACCAGATTAAGGGGATGGAGTATAATACAAATGAGTTAATTGGTGCCCACAATAGCGAGAGTTTTTCGCTTCTTGAAGGAGGGGAGTATATAAACTTCTATCTCTCACCAAGAGATTACCATAGATACCATATGCCATTTGATGTGAAGGTATACTCTATAATGCATATTCCGGGAAAGCTTTATCCTGTTAATATGCCGCTTCTAAAGAGAAAAAAGAATCTCTATTTAGAGAATGAGAGAGTTGTCATAAAGGTAGAAGATAGATTTGGGCATATACACTTTATTGTACTTGTTGGGGCATTAAATGTTGGAAAAATGGTAGTGACATTTGATGAGAGAATCAAAACAAATAGTACCATCCGAAAGCGAATTTACCATGAGTATAGTGAGCCAATAGAGCTTAAGAAAGGGGAGCTTTTTGGGTGGTTTGAGATGGGTTCAACAGTTGTGATTTTAAGCCAAAAAGGCTCAATAGAGTGGAGTGTAGCACTGAACCAAAAGGTTGCTTTTGGAGATCTTATTGGAGTATTATTAGAAAATAGTGGAGTTGTTGCATGAAGATACGTGAGATTGAAGAGTTTTCCCAGATTCGAGTCAAAGCGAGAGCCTACTTTTGTTACCTCATGGGTCGTGCAATTCCAAATAGAGTACCAAATATAACACTTAAAGATATTAAAGTTGGATTAAAGAGTCTTACTAAGACACTAAAGAGTGTTGATGCAATGTATATTTTAGATGCAGATGGTGTTCAAGTAATAAATACCATTAGTATGGATGCACGATATGCTAGAAAAGGGCAGGGTGTTAATAGAAGTGCAAGAGCATATTACTATAAAGTAATGAGAGAGAAGCGATGCATTTTAACAGAGCCCTA
>JALWMN010000166.1 GCA_027083895.1 Campylobacteraceae bacterium | reverse complement strand
TTTTTTGAAATTAGTCCACCAACTCTTGGAAGTACCTTCTTCATTCCAAAATCGACAAACTTATCTATAAAACCACTTCTATCTTGCTTTGTAAACTCTAAAATTACAACTATTCCTCCAGGCTTAAGTGCTCTATAGAACTCCTGTAAAGCTTCGACTCTATCAACAACATTACGAATACCATAACTTATAGAGATAAGCTCTGTAGATGCATCTTCTATTGGAAGCTCTTGTGCTTTTCCTTCAAGAAATTTGGCAAAATCTACCTTTTTCTTTGCAACTTCAAGCATTTTAACAGAGGGGTCAACACCAACATATTTTGCTACTTTAACTCCACGTTTATCAGCATACTCTCGCCAAAAGAGTAGCAAATCACCCGTACCACACGCAACATCTGTTATCTGCTCTAGCTCTTTTTTATCCAAAATTTCATACGCCTTTTCGCATGTACGTTTACGCCACTTAATGTCTATTCCCATCGAGAGAACACGGTTTGCCAAATCGTATGTCGATGCGATATTATCGAACATATTTACAATCTCTTGCTGTTTTTGCTTCTTATCCAAAATCTGCTCCAATAAAAGTCTAACCGTTATTATAAAGCACTTAGCTTATAAACCTACTCCAAATAATCAAATCGCGGCTATTTTTATCGATATGTAAAAACTCTAACTTAGCTTCTATATTATAATTTAATTCTCCAGCAATCATTGTAGGGGCAATAAAAAGAAGTATCCAATCAAAATGACTCTTTAATGCCCATAAAAGCCCCTCTCCTCCCTCTACGAGCACAAGCCCAGGCTTCTTTAAAAACTCTAAACTACTACCAATTTCTACATCTCTATTTGGCACACTAAAGAGTGGAATTGTTCTATCAAACTGCCTATCCTTCGAATAGATATAAATATCTGGTGCTCTATCGCCTGTAAATCGACAATCTAGTCGTGGTCTATCGATACGAACAGTACTCCCACCAATAAGGAGTTTTGTAGCCACAGCTCGAATTTTATGTACAAACTCTAGCGACTCTTGCGAACTAATATAACCGCCACTAATTTGTCCATTAAGCGACTGTGCCAACTTAAAAACAACAAATGCACGATTTTGCCAAATTAAAAATGGTTCAATTAAATCTTTTGCAGCTTTTGAGTTTACAATCTCCACCTCAATACCAACTCTCTCTAAACGCTTTGCACCCCCTCCATGCCCCTTAATTGGGTCTAAAATACCAATAACAACCTTTTTTAACCCCAAATGCTCTATTAAAGAGGCACACGAAGGGGTCTTGCCAATATGCGAGCAAGGCTCTAGAGTAACATAGAGTGTACAATCGCTAAAAAAGCCATCTTCTAAACCCAAAAGAAACTTGTGAGCCATCGCTGCATTGAATCTATCAAACGGTACCGTTTTACCACTTATACTCTCATAAGTACTTAAAAGAGCTAAAACCTCAGCGTGCGATGTGCCAGCTCTTTGGTGTGCCTCGATAGCCATAACAGCTCCACTTTTTACCACAACAGCTCCAACTGCCGGATTGGGGTATGTAAGTAGTTGGTATTTGTAGGCTTCCTCTATCGCTAATTGTAAATAATCGATTTCCACTTATATCTCTTTAGTTTTTCAAAATTATACAAAAAAATTTGACTTTTTCAGCAAAAACCCTTGACTTTAAAAATTTTTTTTACTATAATTCCACCACTTCAAAAAACAACTAATCGATTCCGGATTAGCTCAGCGGTAGAGTAGGCGGCTGTTAACCGCTTGGTCGCTGGTTCGAATCCAGCATCCGGAGCCACTTTCAAAAAACTTACTAATACCCAAAGTACTCCAAGATATTTTCTAATTCACTCAGATAAATTCCACCAAAAGCTCTTATATGCACTAAAATTGGATAGATCTGATAGAGTTTTAATCGCTCCTCAAAAAAGCCATCTTCAATTTTAATATAGCCATTATACTCTTCAAAAAAACTCTCATCAAAAGTATGAAACATCGCAATAAAAGCTAGTTCCACTTCATTTGAGGCAAAATAGATTGCAGGATCTATAAAAGCTGCTAATCTATTATTATAAGTTAAAACATTACCGCTCCAGATATCTCCATGAATTAACGAAGCCTCTTTTGGCTCAATTAAATATTTATTAAGATTACTACTTAAATTTAGTAGTCTCTCATACAAATTTTGAGGTAAACTCCCCTCATCTAAAGCTTTTTTTGCAAAAGCTTCAACCCTCATCTCTTTATAAAACTCTATCCAGCTACTCTTTTTGTTATTTGGTTGGATAAAGGGACCTATTGTAGTATCAAAATCAAATCCAAACTCCTTTTGTCTAACCATATGCAAAGAGGCAATATCCTTTGCAATTTGTTTTTGACAAAAGCTATTACATCTACCGTTATTAATAATATACTCAGTTACTAAAAGTAACTCATCACTATAATAGAACTTTGGCACTTTTAGATTGCTATTTTCATGTAAGTAGCTAAGCATCTTTGCCTCGCTAAGAAGTAGATTGCTCTTTATACTTGTTTTAACTAAAAAGTTATTATCACAATTATAAATTGTTGCTACACTGTTTTTATAAATCTCTTTGCAACTCTTTATTTGAATACCTAAAATAGTTGAAACTCTATTAATCAATGTTTGCATACTAATCTAAATAATACTCCTCTTTAAAACGTTTATCGCGAATACTCATCTGTAAGCTAACCTCATCAAAGGCTATATCAAAAAGATCTATCTCTTTAATAATTGCACTTAGCTTTTTATAACCATAATTGAGTGGCGAAAAAGAGGTAGAGTTGCTTATAAATGTACCCACATCTGCTAAGTTTGCCCAGCCATACTCATCACTAGTTTGCTCTACAGCATTTCGAAGCAGATTTACA
>JALWMN010000165.1 GCA_027083895.1 Campylobacteraceae bacterium | reverse complement strand
CTTGCTCTTTGGCTAATAGTCTCTTTAGGAATTTGTTCCATTGTGTAGGCTGCAGTACTCTCTTCGTTAGAGTATTCAAAAACTGTAATCCTATCAAATCCAAAATTTTGCAAGAACTCTTTAAGTTCATTAAAATCCTCTTGGCTCTCTCCAGGGTGACCTGCAATTACAGCAGTTCTAACAAAGCCTCCTTCAATACTTCGCATATACTCTAGAAGCTCTAGAGTCTTCTCTTTATTGAAACCTCGCTTCATAACCTTTAGCATATGGTTACTGATATGTTGGATTGGTATATCAAAGTAATTCGTAAAGATAGGGGAGGCGACAATTGTATCGATTAACTCTTTTGTAGTTGTACTTGGGTAGAGGTAGAGGATACGGGCACTCTTTATGCCAGGTAGGAGATCAACTTGTTTTATTAAATCTATAAGCATATTGGGGTTGCCTAAGTCTCTTCCGTAACTTGAGGTATCTTGAGAGATGAAGCTAAAATCTTTAAATCCCTGTTTGATAAGTTGCTGCAATTCACTTATTATTGAGTCGATAGTTCTGGATTTAAGCTTTCCTTTAAAGGAAGGGATGGCACAAAAAGAGCACTGTTGGTTGCACCCTTCACTCAGCTTAATATATGCATGGTACTTTGAGCCTGTAATAATGCGTGGAGAGTTTTCATTTGCTAAGTAGACTTCTGGTGTAAATGAGCTCTGCTTAAGAGAGATTAGCTCATCAATTCTTTCATAATCGCCAACACCTGTAAAGATATCGACCTCTGGAATCTCTTGCTGTAGCTCTTCTCTATAACGTTCACTCAGACAGCCACTTACAACTAAAAGTGAGTCCTCTTTTCTTTGCTCATGGAGTGTTAAGATTGTATCGATAGATTCTACTTTTGCAGCTTCGATAAATCCACAAGTGTTAACAATGATTACATCAGCACTACTTGCATCATCTGTAAGGGTATATTCGTGGAGTTTTCCTAGCATGACTTCGCTATCGACTAAGTTTTTATTGCAGCCTAAACTTACTAAGTGAAGGGTTTTTGACATGAATACTCTTTCTTAAAAATTTTAATAATTATAACATTAGAGAGTAAATTATAAGATAAGTATGAATGTAATTGAAAGGTATTTAATTAAATTAAGTAGCTTAAAGATTGATAAAAGAGTTCCAAGCCAAAGGCTTGGAGAGAAGTGTTAACCTCTTATTAGAAGTTATATACACCCTCAACTCTGATTCTTTGATCTTTTCTCTTAGTGAAGTCTTTATTTTTAATGTATCTGTACTCAACTTTACCTTTGATGCCAGATACTTTGAATTTGTAACCAAGAGCTGCACCGTATGCTTTTTCACCACTATCTGGCTTATCATATGCTGCAGAGAAGTAAATTTTACCAGCATTTGGAATTTTGTAACCAAGATCTAATCTAGCAATTTTTTGCTTGTTACCAGCTACAACATCACCACCAAATGCACCAGCAAATGAGCTACCCCAGAATCCGCTTGAACCACCTAAACCAAGAGCCTTAGTAGCAACTAAAGTAGACTCACCATCATCGATATATGCAAGAGTTAATTTAGCATCTACATCAGCAAGTTTACCACCAATGTAACCAGCTACACCAATAGTCTTATCAAGACCTAAACCTTTTAATTTAGAGTAAGCTACTTGTAAACCAAGATCAACTGATCCAGCTTTAGTCTCAGCAGATGCCCATACAGATGTACCTTTAACTGGCTTATTGATATAGTAAGCAGTTGCAGTTAAAGTTGTGTTTGCAAGTGATTTATTCTGTACAGCGATTGCAAATAGACCTTTGTTGTCTTTAGTATCAACTTTTACAAAGCTATTGTCCATACCAGCTCTTGCAATCCATGCACCTGCTAATACAGTATCTTGAATATCAGTATTAACAACTACGATACCTTCATAAGTGATATCTTTTCTATTTAGAGTAGTATCTGTCCATGCCCATGGAGAAAGAGACTTTGGAAGAGCTTGTCTACCCATTTTAAATGCAGTATTACCAGTTTTATAAGTTAAGTATAACTCAGAAAGTTCTGCATTCTCATCCATAGGTGCAGCGATATCTTTAAGACCTAATTGGCTAGTTGCAGCAACTTCTGCACCAAAACCAAAACCATAACCTAATTTTTTCTCAACACCTAAAACAACTGTTGTTTTCCAAGTGTTGTTCTCTTTATCACCAAATTTAAGGTCACCATTGTCTTTAAACTCATATCTTGCACCAATGCTTCCCCAGAAATCGCAAGCTGCTGGAGCTGCTGCTGGAACAACTGGAGCTGCTGGAGCAATATCCCCACCTGCAAAAATAAATCCTGAAGCTACTACAGAAAGTAATAATGCTTTTTTCATGTAAATCTCCTTGTTTTTTGTTTACACCTGCATTATAGCACGATTTTATAAAAAAAACAACTTATATATACAAATATTTAATAAAAAGTAAACAAATTATTAATAATTTACCCACTTTTTACCCTTTCTTCCCTTTTTTTAATTTTTTAAGAAGTATCTGATTTTCTGGATTATTTAAGAGGAGATCCATAGAGTTTTTGGGTTCTATTCTCTTTTGCGGTTCATAATAACTTACTGCAATTATATCCTCATCTGCAACTATTTGAACAATTGCTTCTAGCGGTATCGTTAAGTGTGAACCAAAGTTACTCTCTCCAAATCCTGCTTCGAAGCTAAAGTTCTCATTGTTTAAAACTGCACTCTCTTTTGAGTAGCCAGCAATCATAAAGAGTGCAAACTTTTCAAACTCTATTACCGATTTTGGTATTTCGGGATTAAAGTTGATAAAATCAGTATAAGCGACTATGCCAAAATCCTCCCCCGCCTTTAGCAGAAACTCAATTGTGTTGTAGTTGTTCTTTACTACCAAATCTCTATAGCTATCGCTTTTGAATAGATTATCCATATTGAACCTCTCTTATAGTATCTTAAACTCTACCATAGCATTTAAAAGTGCAATATTACTATAATTCTCTAAAGATCGAAAGTCTATATCTCTTGGAACAATCTTTTGTCTCTCTAGCAATCTTTCTCGTGTTGTACCCTTTAAGAGTGGAGTTTTTGGGGTATGCCAGAGCTTTTCGCTTTTATGATAGAGGGCAATGTTTGCTATTGTAGTGTCTGTTATATACCCATTTTTTGTAATTATAAACTCATCAGCTTCAAAATTTTCATAGAGTGTATCAAAAAGTTTTCGTTGAGTAAATTTGTAACGATAGTCTGCTTTTGGCATCTCTATTAAAAGTAGACTCTCTACTTTTTTGGCTTGGTAGGGAGTGTGAGTAATTTCGATAACTCCATTTTTATTATAGATAACTTTTAATTTATAGTTTTGCATTGGTTCTAAAATTTGCTGCTCTAAATAGTTATCGATGAGAGTTTGCAAATTGATACTTTTACTACTTTTAAAATACTCTTTAAAAGTTTTATTGACCCTTCTTTGATGGTATTGAAGATGTTTGGGTCTTTGATGGGAGAGTGCAATTGTCTCAAAGAGAGTCTCTGATTTGCTACTATCTATTTCAAAGAGGATGGGAGTACTTTTAATAAGTAATTTTTCTATTGTTTGTGCCATTACTCAAAAAGCTCTGTAGTTTGGTATCTACTAGCACTATCTGGAAGAAGAGTTACAACTCTTTTCCCTTGAAGGTCTATCTTCTTAGATAATTCATAGATTCCCTCTATATTTGCTCCGCTTGAGATGCCTACAAAGAGTCCATCCTCTTTTGCGACTCGTTTAGCTCTTGCAAATGCAGCACTGCTTGAGACGCTTACAAGATCATCTAAAAGTTCTCTATTGAGATTTTTTGGTATAAAGCCAGCACCAATACCCTCAATTTTATGCACTCCTTTTGCTTTGCCACTAATAACGGCACTCTCTTTGGGCTCAATAGCTATAATAGTTGTATTGAAGATCTCTTTAAGATAGCTTCCTGCACCACTAATACTCCCTCCTGTTCCTACACCAGCTATGAATATATCGACTTTTGTATCTAATGCATTGGCAATCTCTCTACCAGTTGTTTTGTAATGCACTCGTGGATTTGCTGGGTTTGTAAATTGGTTAAGCATTAAAGCACCTTCGCTTTTAACAATCTCTTTAGCTTTATCGATAGAGCCTTGCATGCCAAGTGCTGCATCTGTAAGAATAAGCTTTGCTCCAAAGTGCTGTATGATTTGGCGTCGCTCTCTGCTCATAGACTCAGGCATAACAATAGTTAGCTTTATCCCTTTTGTGGCACAAACCATTGCGAGACCAATACCAGTATTGCCACTTGTTGGCTCTACTATATGGTTATTGGTAAGTTTGCCATTTGCGATAGCATCTTCGATCATTGCTAAGGCAATTCTATCTTTAATTGAGCCGCCAGGGTTCATAAACTCACATTTAGCCCAAACTTCACACTTAAGCTCCTTGCTTATACTCTCTACTTTTATAAGTGGGGTATTGCCAATAGCATTTAATATGCTACTCATCTTTTGCCTTTTTGTGTGGGATAAAGAGTCTTTTCTCTTTTGCGTAATAGAGAATTTTACTTTCGATAAACTCTTGCATTACTGAATACTCCAGCGTAAAGTTTGATTTGCTAAAAATGGGACTACATCTCCGTAGCTTTTTGGCACACGGAACTCTTTCTTAACTAAAACTACCTCTTTTTTAGGTGGGGTTATTTTGTAGATCTTTTGTGCATTATCGCTTACAAAGGTTTGAAGATTATCGAGTTTATTGTACTTCTCAAAGAGTTCTGCTAGTGCTTGCAGGGCAATTGGAGCAGTAAAGACTCCAGCTGCACACCCAGGAGCCTCTTTGGCACTTTTGGGGTGTGGTGCAGAGTCGGAGCCAAACATCACTTTAGGGTGGGCATTGAGTGCTAAGTTTAAGAGTGCCTCTCTATCCTCTGGTCGTTTTGCAATTGGTTTACAAAAGAGGTGGGGCTGGAGCATTCCGCCAGCGAGATCATCAAGTGTAGTATAGAGATGATGAAGTGTAATAGTAGCATAGAGGTTTTTGTGTTCTAAAAGAGCTTTGGTGGCTGCTGCAGTTGTAATATGCTCCATAATAATTTTAAGATTAGGAAATGCAGATGCTAACTCTTTGTAGATGGGGATAAATTCAGCCTCTCTATCCATTACAAAGCCACTACTTTCGCCATGGATACAGAGAGGAATATCAAGTGCACTCATCGCTTCAAGTGTTGGGCGAAGTTGCTCAATATTAAACTCTGCAACACCCCCTTCGCTATTGGTTGTAATACCTGCTGGGTAAAGCTTAATAGCTAGCAGGTCATCTTTTAGGCTCTTTAAGAAGTTATAGTCGTAACTACTGCTAAAAAAGAGTGTCATATAAGGGGTAAAGTTATCCTCTTTTGTTGCCTCTAGGATCTCTTTTTTGTAGGCTAAGAGCATCTCTTTAGTGGTAATTGGTGGTAGGGTATTTGGCATAATAAGAGCACCGCTAAATGTCTTGCTGCTAAGTGGAGCAACATTTTGAAGCATACTATTTTCTCTTAGGTGGAGGTGCATATCCAGCGGGGAGGTAAGTTGCAGTTGCATCAAAATCCTTTACAATTACGAATCTATTTTTGACCGGTATAAACCAGTAGTAAATACGTAGTCTACTACGAAACGCTTTAAACTTAAGAGGCTTAAAGCCAATAGCCTCTCTTTTAATAGGATTATAGAGATCTATAACTTTGGGTCTTTTGTAGTTAATAGTTGGGTAGTCTATACCTCCAGGAAAGAGTTGGTTACAGCTTGCAATTCGTTTTGCACTTTTGAGTGTGCTACTGAGTGGATCGCTATTTTCAAAGAGCCACTTTGCATACTCAGAGCAGCTTGGATAGTAGCGGCATGAGCTTGGAGTAAATTTAGAGATATACTGGTACCACTTAAGTGGTTGCAGTAAGGGGCTTTTTTTCATCTTAGAGATCCTCAGGATGGGGCACCACTACATAAGAGGGGCTTCCATTGACACTATGGTAGATTGTAGTTTTATGCAGCTTAGAGAAAAACTTTAAGAGGAGTTTTTGCTCAGTTGGCTCAATGGATGGTTTAAACCATCCATTATTGCTAATAACTATAAGATACTTTGGATTATCTTGGTATGTTTTTGCACTTGTTCCTTCGTAGCAGATGGCGATTTTAAACTCTTTATTAAGAAGTTTGATAGTTGTGAACTCCTTGTCGCCTTTGTAGTCTATAGAACCATCAAAAAATATCTTATTAACAATGTTCCCCATCCATTGAGGTAAAGGATTTGCTTCGCCAAATGGGACCAAGACCACTTTATTTGCAATTGTGTAGTTGCCATCTCTAAAGATATAGGCGGAGTTTCTGTAGTCTCCCGCAGCTTTATTGTAGAGTGCTCCAGTAACGATAGTAATCTTTTTAGATCGCTCTAAAAGCTCTTGAAGTGCTCTATTGTTATCGTTTAAAAAGTATGGAAGAAGAGATTCAGGAAAGATAATAAGCTTTTTATTATGAGTTATTGCTCTATCGACTCTTTTGAGTACCATTTGGGTATAGAGTGCTTGGTTTTCACTCTTCCACTTCTCTTTGATAGAGATATGAGTATTTACTAAGTCGATATCTCTAAGGAGTTTTGCATTCAATACTGTTGGGTGTTTAAGATCAATAGCAAGCAGAAGAAGTAAAAGTATCCAGTAGCGTCTAAGGAGTATAAAGAGTGCAAGTGTAAAAAGAGTAAGTGTAAAGCTCCAAAAGTGGATATCAAAAAGTGACTCGACAAAAACTAACTGCAGCTTAAACCAGTTAAAGCCAAATGGCTCAAATTGGTTGATTGCTAAGAGTGCAAAGATATTGAGAAAAGGGGTTGTTTTGCTTGGAAAGAGTGCATAGAATTTACACTCAATTGCTTTTGCAATCTTTTTTACTAAAAGCCGTAAACCTAAAAAAAGGAGACCATAAACAACTCCAATAGCAACTACCACAATTGGAATAAGATACTCCATTTTATAGTAGTAAAAACTAACAGCAAGCCACCAGAGCCAACTAATAGAGAGAAAAAAACCACTAAAAAACCATACAGGAGCTCTGGCTTGCAGGAGTAAGTAGAATCCAATGAGTCCAAAGATGCTATTGGTAATTAATTTGCTATAGCCTCTTAAGAGTTCAAAGTGTTCGATATAGAGGAAAGCACTTAAAAGAAATGCAATAAAAAAGCCTCCTATTATATTGTTGGTGGTAAAATATTTTCCAATTTTCATTTAAAGGACCTTTATGTCAAATCAACTTGCTCAATTTTTACCAATTATTCTTCTTTTTGCAATCTTTTACTTCTTAATTATTCGACCACAGCAGAAGGCTCAAAAGGAGCATAAAGCTATGATAGAATCCCTTAAAAAGGGTGATAAGATTATTACCAACGGCGGTTTAATAGCCGAAGTAGTGAAACCTGAAGAGGATTTTATCAAAATTAAGATAAATGATGAGACAGTCGTAAAACTCGAGAGAAACTCTGTTGCAAGAAAATTAGATTAACGGCAGGGTATAATGGGAAAATTAAATTTTAGAGTAGTAATTTTTGCCTTAGCATTTATCTTTGGAGTGGTCTTTTCGATTCCAAGTTTAGTGCAGAGTGAGAGTGGTAAAAAGATAACATTAGGATTAGATCTTCAAGGGGGGCTCCATATGCTCCTTGGTATTAAAACCAATGAGGCTATAGAGTCGTATATCAAATCTTTGGCTTCTACTGCTAAGTTTGAGTTGGATAAAAAAGATATTGTTATCGATAATATTGAATTTAAGAGTAAGAGTTTCTCATTTGAGGTTTTAGATGAGGATGAGGTGCAAAATGCATTAAAGATTTTGCAAAATACCTTAAAAGATGATAAGGTAACTGCAAATAAGAATATTTTTACGATAACACTTCCAGATACTGAGATAGAAAAAGTAACGCAAAAAGCAATAACTCAAGCAGTAGAGACAATCCGCAATCGTCTAAATCAATTTGGATTAGCTGAGCCAACTGTAGCGAAACAGGGAAAAGATAAGATATTAGTTGAGGTTCCAGGAATCAAGAGTGAAGAGGATAAAAATAGAATTAAAAAGCTTATTGCAAAGACAGCTCACCTACAGCTTATGGCTGTAGATGAAGATAGAGCATCACGAGCTGCGACTATGTCACCTCAAGAGGCAAAGAGGTATGGCGATATAATTCTTTCTGATGTGAAAAATCCAAACGAGAAGTATCTTTTGCGAGCAATTCCAATTCTAGATGGATCGATGCTTACAGATGCAAAGGCAGTTTATGACCAAAATGGGCAGCCAATGATTACCTTTGAGCTCAATGGTGAAGGGGCAAAGATATTTGCTAAGTTTACTGAAAAAGCTGCACCAACAAGAGCGAGACTTGCAATTGTTTTAGATAATAAAGTCTACTCTGCACCGCATATTAATGAAAGAATTGGTGGTGGTCGTGGCCAGATTACTGGAGGCTTTACAATTAATGAGGCAAACGATATTGCGATTGCTTTGCGTTCTGGAGCACTCCTTGCACCAGTATTTGTAATGGAGGAGCGAAGTGTAGGGCCAAGCCTTGGGAAAGATAGTATTATTGCAAGCTCTATCGCACTTGTGAGTGGTTTTGTATTGGTCTTTATCTTTATGATTTTCTACTATGGAATAGCAGGGTTTATTGCAGATATTGCCTTAATTGCAAACCTCTTTTTAATATTGGCTATAATGTCGCTCTTTGGAGCAACTTTGACGCTTCCAGGTATGGCAGGTATTGTATTGACTGTCGGTATGGCAGTCGATGCCAATGTAATTATTAATGAGCGGATTCGTGAGCTTTTAAAAGAGGGCAAAAGTGTCGCAAAAGCGATTGAAGATGGTTATGCAAATGCATTTACAGCAATTTGGGATGCCAATGTAACAACATTGATTGCTTCGACACTTCTCTTTTTCTATGGAACAGGGGCTATTAAAGGCTTTGCAGTTACTATGACTATTGGTATCTTAGCTTCTATGCTTACAGCAATTTTGGGAACGCATGGAATCTACCAGATGCTGCTTCCTAAGATTAAAAAAGAGAAACTAGGCTTCTGGTTTGGTATAAAAGGGGTGAAATAATGGAGTTTTTTAGATATAAAGAGCCTATAAAGTTAATGGCGAAAGCAAAATATTTTGGAATGCTTTCACTTCTATTGGTACTTAGTTCTTGGGCAATTATCTTTACAAAAGGCTTTAATTATGGTATCGATTTTGCAGGTGGGACACTTATTCAAGTAAAGTATAATAAAAAAGCACCCCTTAATGAGATTCGAACTGCTCTAAGCAAGGTAGAGAAGTATAAAAATGCTTCAGTTACCAACTTTGGAAGTGATCAAGAGATAGTTATTCGAACAAAGAGCTCTTCGAGTAATGTGAGTAAAGATGTTGGTAAAGAGATTGCTACAATCTTAAAAGATACAGGTAATTTAGAGATTAGACGCGTAGATATGGTAGGTCCTAAGATTGGGGCAGAGCTTCGTGAGAAGGGGCTAAAGGCAACATTTTTTGCTATTTTAGGAATCCTTCTATATATCTCATTTCGATTTGAGTGGCGATTTGCTCTTGCCTCTGTAGTGGCATTAGTACACGATGTCTCTATAGCACTTGGAGCGATTGCTCTTTTAGAGATTCCATTTAATCTCGATATTTTAGCAGCGATTTTAACAATTTTGGGATACTCGCTGAATGATACCATTATTGTATTCGATAGAATTAGAGAGGGTATTGAGAAGGCTAAAGATGTTATTTTAAGTAAGATTATCGATGAGTCTGTTACGAGAACACTCTCTCGTACAACTTTAACTTCACTCACAACATTCTTTGTTGTGCTAGTACTCTATCTCTTTGGTGGAGAGATCTTAAAGGGCTTTAGCTTTACACTCCTTGTTGGTGTTATTGTGGGTACCTACTCATCTATCTTTATTGCATCTCCACTTCTTATGTGGCTTGGTTTTAGTGTAAAAGAGTACAAACAGGCTTTAGCAGAGAAGAAGAAGCGAGAGTTGGAGAAGGAGAAGTTGCGTAATCAATTTGAGCAGGGTGTAGTATAGCTACAACAAACAAGGGAGTATTTAGAGTGAGAGTCTATCATCTACTAATCATTATACTTTTGAGTGGAGCATCTCTCTTTGCTACACTCCCACAAGCAATTACTGAGATGATCAATCAAGAGAAGATTGCCTCTGAAAATTTGAGTATTGTTATTACAGATGCATCTTCGGGAGTAGAGGTAGCCTCTTTAAATCCTATGGTATCAAGGGTTCCAGCTTCTGTAGAGAAGATTGCAACAGCCTATGCAGTGCTTTTAGATTTTGGGCCAAATTTTCGTTGGCCAACGCAACTTTTTTATCGAGGTACCCTAAAAGGTGGTGTATTGCATGGAGATATTATTGTAAAAGGGTATGGAGACCCAACACTCAATGCAAAAGATGTAAAGCAGTTTGCGAAAAAGATTGCAGCTTTTGGAATTCGTAAGATAGTTGGTAATATTATTATCGATAGAAGTTTTTTTCAAAATAGTCCTACAATTAGCTCTGGTTTTGATAAAAACTTTTTGAGTGAATATAATGCTATGCCAGATGCCTTAATGTATAATGACCACTTAAACTATATAAAGATTAAACCAAGCAAGAGTGGAGCAAAGGTTGTACCTCTCTATGGTGATAGAAGCTTTCGTTTGATTAATAGGTTAAAGGTAAATAACCAAGC
Source organism: Campylobacteraceae bacterium (assembly GCA_027083895.1). Taxonomy (GTDB): domain Bacteria; phylum Campylobacterota; class Campylobacteria; order Campylobacterales; family Sulfurovaceae; genus JAADEQ01. The sequence continues at coordinate 1,323 of JALWMN010000165.1, read as the reverse complement.
GTGTAGAGGGAAGAATGCATGGCCAAGCTTGAAGTATATTAAATCTCCACAACGAGTAGATGTGGTTGTTGAGGGGTCGATCTCTTCAAAGTGTCGCAGTTTTACACTCCATAATGTACTTTCGATGCCATATAGTAGTTTCTACTACTCTTTTGTGAAGTTCTTAAAAGATAAAGGAGTCACATTTAGTGGTGCATTGAAATTAGCAACTGTACCAAAAGATGCAAAACTACTCTTAACACACTACTCTGTACCACTTAAAAAGATTGTTGCAAAGACCCTAAAGAAGAGCAATAATCTCTATGCAAGGCACCTCTTTTTAGCTCTTGGTGCGAAGCGATATGGTTATCCTGCAACATTAGAGAAGTCAAGAAGAGCTATTAAAGAGATTTTAGGGAGCAAAGGTGTTTTGGCACCAACAGATTTTATCGATAATGGTTGTGGGCTCTCAAAACGATCACGTATGTTGCCAGTTACAGCGATTCGAATCAATCAGAGTGCCTATAGAGATTTTGGAAACTTGTGGCTTCAATCTCTTTCGATTGCAGGGGTCGATGGCACACTTAAAAAACGGTTTGCCCACTCAGTAGTAAAAAGGCACGCCTTTATGAAAACTGGAACCCTTAAGAGAGCTAAGAATATTGTTGGTTTTGTAAAGAGTAAAAGTGGCAAGCTCTTAAATGTTGCAATCTTCTATAATGGTGCAAAGATATGGCTTGGAAGAGATATTCAAAATAAAATAATTACATGGCTTGTACAGCAGTAAAGGATTAATTAGTGCAGTTTCAGAAGTACCCATTTGAGAAATTAAATGAGCTTTTATCAGGTGTAGAGCCAAATAGTAGTTACACGCCTATTAGCCTTACAATTGGCGAGCCACAGTTTGAGACACCGCAGTTTATTAAAGAGGCACTTATCGAGCATATCGATCTTTTTAATAAGTACCCAAAGACAGCTGGCGAATCGGTTTTAAAAGAGGCTCAGCTAAGTTACCTGAAGCAGCGATTTGGCTTAGAGTTGCAGATGGATCAGCTTATTCCAACATTTGGTACAAGAGAGCTACTCTTTAACTTTCCACAATTTCTATTACACGGTAAAGAGAGGCCTAAGGTTGCTTATGTAAATCCATTCTATCAAATCTACGAGGGGGCAGCAGTTGCAAGTGGTGCAGAAGTTATCTACCTTGATTTAACAAAAGAGCATAGCTTCAAACCACAAATTGATAGGGAGGCTCTCAAAGGGGTTGATTTAGTGATTCTCAATACCCCAAGTAATCCAACTGCAAGTGTCATGAGCCAAGAGGAGTTGCAAGAGTGGTGTAGG
>JALWMN010000164.1 GCA_027083895.1 Campylobacteraceae bacterium | reverse complement strand
AACTCCATATCCATCTCAAACGTCTCTAGGTTTCTATGGTTAATACCGATAATATTTGCCCCCGCAAAGATCGCTTTAACTAAATCTTTTTTATCATGAATCTCTACAAGCACCTCTAAACCTAAATGGTGGGCAAACTCTATAAGATCTTTTAACTCTTTTCGACTCAGAGCCTTTGCTATTAATAAGATATAATCAGCACCATAAACAAGAGCTTCTAATATCTGGTATCTATCGATAATAAAATCTTTGCGTAAAATTGGGATAGATACATAACGTCGCACCATTCCTAAATACTCTATATTTCCCTTAAACCAGTGTGGCTCTGTAAGGATTGAGAGTGCATCTGCTCCACCCTTTTCGTATGCCTGCCCAATAACCATAGGATCAAAATCTTCACGAATCACACCCTTAGAGGGGCTTGCCTTTTTAATCTCTGCAATTACTCTATAAGGGTTCTCTTCTGTTGCCTTCAGAGCCCCTACAACATCACGCGGGATAAAGGGGTTAAATGCGAGTGAGCGACCAAGCCACTCTTCGGGATACTCCTTTTTTCGCTTCTCTAAATCGGCACGGGTCCTTCTTATAATCTCATCTAAAATATCTGCCATTACTGCTCCTTGCACCTCTCTATCTTTTTTATATGTTTGATAATATCATCCTCTAAACTCTCTTTAGATCGTAACTCCTGGACCTTTTTCATAAGCTCTTTTGCCTCTTTACAGCGATGAAGCTTATAGTATCCCCATGCTAATGAGTCGAGATAAAATACATTATTTGGCTCTAAAGCAAGAGCCTTTTGCACATACTCTATACCCTTTTTGATATCTATATCATGATCTATAAGGGTATATCCATGGTAATTAAAATAACTTGCATTACTTACCCCTAATTTAAAAGCCTTTTCAAATAGCTGCCCTACCCGCTGTAGTACCCTCTTATCGAGAGCTTTATAGCGAGTTGCTATCTCATAGGTTAATGATGCCTCCTCTGCTAACCACTTTGGATTTTTACTCTTTTGATAATTCCAATAGATCAACTTATAGGCTTTTATAAGCTCCTCTTTTGAGAGATAGAGTTCATAAAGAAGCTTATTATCGTAATGGGTCTTTTCTAATAGATCTATTAATTGATTATACTCTCTTGTATAGATATAGAGACTAATTAACGATTTTAAATATTCAACCTTCTTGGTCTCTTGATAAAGTTTTTTAAGAGCAAAAATAGCTTTTTGTGGCTCTTTATGCTCATTGATTAACCCCAAAAGAACACTATATGCCTCTTTTGGCAGTTTACTATTTTTATGGATCTCTCTCCATAGAATCTTCTTGGCTTCTGAGAGCTTTTTTAATCTCGCTAGAGTAGAGAGAATCCCCTTTAAACTCTCCCAACTCTTATCTTTTTTATAGATCTGTTTATAAAGACTTAAAGCCTGTGTATCATTCCCCTCCATGGCATAGAGATAGGCTAACTCATACATAGAAGAGATATCTTTCATCCCCATTGCATTAACTAAATCAATCAACCCCTTTGTATCCCCTTCATTTGCATAGAGACTTGCTAAGAGCTCATAGAGATCTTTACTCTTCTTCTTTTTAAGGATACTCTTTAACTCTTTGATAACATCATTGATTTTTCGATACCTTAATGATGCATAGAAATACTCTAAAAGATAGGCTTCATTATTTGTCATCTCAAATAACTTTTTCCATCTTTGTGCTGCCTCTTTAGGACTCTTCTGACTATAAAAAAGCCCCTCCACAATAAGCTCATCTTCACTACTTTGTGCAAATAAAAGTGCAGTACTTGCTAAAAGAGCAAGGAACAGACTAGTTAAACTCTTCATCAATTAATACTCCTGGACACTCTTTAATTAACTCTTTAGTATCACTCTTAAACTGCTCCCAAAAGGGGAAAGTGCGACACTGTTTTGGACGAACATCATATATTTGACACAGCCTTCTGTCTGGATCAAAAAAAATACATGCATACCCTAAATCCTCACTCTTTACCTCTCTTAAAGAGTAGCGACTCTTTGTACGAACCAGATAACTCTTTGCAAACTCATCGATAGAGATATTAAGATACTTCGCTACTGCTTCTATCTCTGGATAGCTAATCCAGATATAACCACTCTCTCCAATACAACAAGCACCCCCACAACTCGCACAGGCACTCGGACTAAAGCTAAAAGGGTAACCATCTTCTCTTATCATCTTGCCGCCTTAATCGAGTGTGTATTTGCCTCTTTAAATGCCTCTTTTGCCTCATGAGTATAACTTCCATCACTATTAAATGTTATAAGTGGTGGGAGTATTTTGCATCGAGCATTTGAACCTTTTCGTGCTGCTATCATAACAATTTTTGCCTCTTTGTTTGCTTTTGGATGGAGAAATTTTAGAAATTCTGCTTGCATTTTACTCTGTTTCAAATACACCAACAATAAATCAAGCTGTGAAGCATCATAACAAAAGATAAAATAAGCTCTTGGTTTAAGGAGCTTACTGCTCTTCTCAATCAATAACTCAGGTGGTAAATGGTGGCAATAGCGTGCAATATTCTTGGAGATATTGGGCGATTGATTCTTATCTACACTATAAAATGGAGGATTTGCAATAATATAATCAAACTGCTCTTGACTCTTATACTCTTGAAAATCACAATGGCTCACATTTAGATTTAACTTATTTATTTGACTATTTTTTTGAGCATAAAAGCACATACTCTCTTGCTTCTCTACTGCAAAAAACTCTGCTTTAAAACGCCTTGCTAAAAGGAGCGATAAGATACCAACCCCACAGCCAATATCTAAAACCCTCCCTTTTATTGGAAACATTTTTATAAATGAGTAGAGAAATATTGAATCACTATTATAACAGTATCCATCAGGTGCTTGGTATAAATATAACTTCATGAC
>JALWMN010000163.1 GCA_027083895.1 Campylobacteraceae bacterium | reverse complement strand
TTCAAGTAATAAATACCATTAGTATGGATGCACGATATGCTAGAAAAGGGCAGGGTGTTAATAGAAGTGCAAGAGCATATTACTATAAAGTAATGAGAGAGAAGCGATGCATTTTAACAGAGCCCTATCCGTCGGTAAAGAGTAATAATTTAGTAGTGACTATTGCACATCCAATTTTTAATGAAAAAGGGGAGTTGCAGTATATTGCTTGTGTCGATATTGCTTTGGATAATCTACTTAAAATGGTCAATCCTTCATCTATAGATGCAGCAAGTGGGAAGGCTATTAAGTATATCTATGCTGCTTTTACATTAGCACTTGCATTTGTTGCACTGCTCCTCTTTGTAAAAGGGATTGTTAGTTTTTTTGGTATGGGAGTACATATAGAGGCGATCGATATTAAAAATGTCTTTGAATCAACTATTCTCTTAACTCTTTCATTAGCAATATTTGATCTTGTAAAAGCGATCTTTGAAGAGGAGGTTTTAGGGAACCATAAGCGGCATGCAGAGACAGATATCCATAAGACAATGGTTCGCTTTTTGGGTTCAATTATTATTGCTCTCTCAATTGAAGCACTGATGTTGGTCTTTAAATTTGCATTGATCGATTCGAGCAAGCTTCTTTATGCAGTCTATTTGATTTTAGCAATTACTGCACTTTTAATTGGTCTTTCTATCTATATTAAATCGCTTAAAGAGGAGTCGAGTAAGAAATGAGACTTCTTATTTTCGATTTTGATGGTACCTTAGTTGATAGCTCTGTAACGATTGTTAATGCAATCAATTTTGTACGATCGCAAATGGGTTTGTTGCCAATGGATGCAAAAGAGATTATGTATGGTATTGTAACTCCTGGTATAAATATGGCAGAGTATTTTTATGGTGTTAAAGATATAGATGTAAGGTATGAAGAGCTCTTTAAAGAGTACTATAGTGCCAATCATGATAAAGAGTTAAAACTCTACGATGGAGTAGAGGGGATGTTAGAGACTCTTTTAAAAAGGGGGTATACTCTTGCATTGGCAACGAATGGATATAGAGACTCTACACTCAAGGCACTAAAGCATCTTAATATAGAGCGATTTTTTGATTCGATTGTTTGCTATGATGATGTAGAAAATGGCAAACCGGCACCAGATATGCTCTTTTTGCTTTTACAAAAGTATGGTATGAAAGCATCAGATGCACTCTTTATTGGAGATAGCCAAAGAGATAAAGTTGCAGCAAAGGCTGCCAATATAGAGTTTTTACAAGTAGATTTTGGGCAAAATAATAAAAATGTTTTTACAGAGCCACAAGAGCTAGTAAAGGAAATTGAAAAGAGGAGCAATAATGTTTGATAAAAGTGAATTAGCGTTTAAAGAGGCGTATAGATATATTCCTGGAGGAGTTGATTCTCCTGTTCGTGCATTTAATAGTGTTGGGGGAGTGCCACCTTTTATAGAGTATGGTAAGGGGGCATACCTTTATGATATTGATGGAAATAGATATATTGACTATGTTCAGAGTTGGGGTCCACTAATTTTTGGACACTGCAATAGTGAGATCGAAGAGGCAGTTATTGAAACGGCTAAAAAAGGATTGAGTTTTGGTGCCCCAACACTTTTGGAGACAGAGTTGGCTAAAGAGATTGTTACACTCTTTCCATCAATTGATAAAGTGCGATTTGTAAATTCGGGTACAGAGGCTGTAATGAGTGCTTTGCGATTAGCTCGTGGTTTTACAGGGAAAAATGATATTATCAAGTTTGCAGGATGCTACCATGGACATAGTGACTCTTTGTTAGTGCAAGCTGGAAGTGGTGCAGTCACCTTTGGGGCACCAAGTAGCCCAGGGGTTCCAGAGGATCTAACAAAGCATACACTTGTAGCTACCTATAATGATTTAGAGAGTGTAAAAAAGTGTTTTGCACAGAGTGATGATATTGCTTGTATTATTATAGAACCAATTGCAGGTAATATGGGTTTAGTACCAGCTAGAGAGGAGTTTTTAGAAGGTTTACGTGAGCTTTGTAATGAGCATAATGCACTTTTGATTTTTGATGAGGTGATGAGTGGATTTCGAGCAACACTTACTGGTGCTCAAGGAATTACTAAAGTTGTACCCGATCTGGTTACTCTTGGAAAGGTTATAGGTGGAGGTATGCCTGTTGGTGCATTTGGTGGAAGAGCAGATATTATGGCACATCTCTCGCCAGAAGGCCCAGTCTATCAAGCAGGTACATTAAGTGGAAATCCTGTAGCGATGGCTGCAGGACTTGCGGCGGTTAAAAAGTTAAAGGCAAATCCTACAATCTATGTTGAATTGGGGGCGAAAGCAAAACGACTTATGAATGGTTTTAAAGCTGCAGCAAGTGCTGAAGAGATTCCACTTGTTACTACTGTTCGTGGCTCTATGTTTGGTTTCTTCTTTAGAGATAGTGAGGTAAGAAATTTCGATGATGCACAAGCAAGCGATACAGAGACTTTTGCAAAATTCCACCAAGGGATGCTCAAAAGAGGTATCTATCTTGCTTGTTCAGCGTATGAGACAGGCTTTATAAGTAGCGAAATTACAGATGCCATGATCGAAGAGACAATCTTAGCAGCCTATGAAGTAATGCGTGAGATTCGAGGATAAGATGGCAAAACAAGAGGAAGCAAAGTTTAAAAAAGTTGTTGTAGCAGCAGATGGATTGAGTCTTGGCATTTCGATTGTTGTTGCTATCTTAATAGGAGTTGCACTTGGGTATGGAATGCGAAAGCTTTTTGGTTATGAGTGGCTCTTTTGGTTAGGACTTTTTTGGGGTATTGGAGGAGCAATTCTTAATGTCTATAAAGCTTACAAACGACAAAAAAAAGAGCTTGATGAGTTAGCAGATGATCCACGCTATAAACGACGAATCTATGATGATAGTGATCAGGATTGGTAGTGCTCTTTTTTAGACTTATAA
>JALWMN010000162.1 GCA_027083895.1 Campylobacteraceae bacterium | reverse complement strand
CATCTTCTATAAAAAGTTTTAATTTTGTTACAATTTTAACTGCTTTTGCATCATCTTTTGTTGCTACCAATTTAGGGATAGCTACTCCTGCAATTATGCCAACAATAACAATTACAAATATTAATTCTATTATAGTAAAAGCTCTAGAATATTTCATGATAGAAAGAAAGGGCAAAAGCCCTTTAAAGCACTATTAGAATGCTACACCCTGACCTGCAAATACAACTGTATCGGTCTTTCCAGCAACATGTAAACCTTTTTTCTGAGCAACTTGTAATGCAGTTACACAAACAGTTTTACCTGCATCTGGACCATCTGCAATTTGAAGAATTCTTTGTGTTACCTGATTTCCGTTAATAGTAACTTGTCTAGTTCCTTCAGTTACAGTAAAGCATTGTTCACCAGAGTTGCTACCAATATTAAATGATGCTGTTCCACCAGTTGTTGCAGCTTGTGCTATATCAGCAGGAATTGCTTTAGTCACAACATCATAAGTTACCGCAGTCCAAGCATTTGGGTTTGCTGCAGGATCTTCACCATTAGCTGTATAGTAATTCTTTACATCCTCAATAAATGTTCTTAAGTTTGCTACAACTTGTGAAACTTTCGCATCATCTCTAGTAGCTGTTAACTTAGGAATAGCTACCGCCGCCAAAATACCAATAATTACGATTACGAAGATTAATTCGATCATAGTAAAACCACGTCTCATGTTTATCCTTTCTTTTTTAATTTTTGTATGAGAATAATACCATAAAATGGATATAAAAAACTTAAAATAGATATTTTTTTTGAAATTTTTCTATTTTTTTTTAATTTTGGCTCTATTTTAGAGAGTTTTTATTCTAGGAGAATATAGTATATTATAATGTAAGATTTTATGGAAATATTTAACTCTTTCAAACAAAAAAAGAGAGATGTTTAACTCTCTATTTGGCTAATGATGCTTTCTATCTCTTTATCGTAGTTGTATGTTTTTGCAGCGAGGCGAAGATATGCTGTAAAGAGTGCTTCGATAGAGTTATCTTGAGTTATATCGACTCCCGATTTTGCAAGATCCTCTTTAATAAATTCGTAAAAATCACTATCGAGTTTTTTTGCTTTAATGCGTAAACCTTTTATACTAAGTGTTAGATCCATTACTTCTCCTTAATCTAGTAGTGCTTCAACATTCTCTAAGATGCTCTCAATTTCAACATCTTTCTCTTCTATCTCTTGTTGGAGTTTTTCGATTTGGGCTTCAAGCTCAGCAACTTTTGCTTCGAGTTCTCCACAATCTCCGCTACTGCTAGAAGTATTCGCAAGTTTTGCTTTTAACTCCTCATTCTCTTTTGCAATTGCCTCGTAGTTGTCTTTCCATTCTTCAATTTTTGCTTTTAATCTCTCAAGAGCTGTCATTGCTATCCTCTTTTTTTAACTAATAATAACATTTAATTAGTAAAATATGAGCAACAAATAGTTTTAAGGATGAGAAAATTGGCAAAGTTTCATTTAAAGAGCGATTATGCTCCCTCAGGAGATCAGCCACAAGCCATAGAGAAGTTGCTCAAATCGATAGAGCAGAAGAATCGCTACCAAACACTTCTTGGGGTAACAGGGAGTGGAAAGACCTTTACGATGGCAAACCTTATTGCAAAAAGTGGTAAGCCAACACTTATTATGACGCACAATAAAACGCTTGCTGCTCAGCTCTATAGCGAATTTAAGAGTTTTTTTCCTCATAACCATGTGGAGTACTTTATTAGTTACTACGACTACTACCAGCCAGAAGCCTATTTGCCAAGACAGGATCTCTTTATCGAAAAAGATAGCTCTATTAATGAAGAGCTGGAGCGTTTGCGACTCTCTGCCACAGCGAGTTTATTAAGCCACGATGATGTTATAGTAGTTGCTTCGGTTTCAGCAAATTATGGTTTAGGAAGTCCGCAAGATTACAAAGAGATAGTGCAAAAGTTAAGTGTAGGCCAAGAGTATTCGCAAAGAGCGTTGTTGATGCGATTTGTTGATATGGGGTATAAGCGAAACGATGCCTACTTTGATAGGGGTGATTTTAGAGTCAATGGCGAGGTTATCGATATCTATCCAGCCTATAACGAAGAGTTAGCGTATCGAATAGAGTTTTTTGGTGATGAGATAGAGAGTATCTATAGCTTTAATAGTTTAACTAATGAGAAGGTAGCTGATTATAAAGAGATAACTATCTACTCAACCAATCCCTTTATTGTTAGCAAAGAGAAGCTAGCTCGAGCAATCAAAAGTATCGAAGAGGAGCTTGCAGAGCGTTTGGAGTTTTTCAAAAGAGAGGGGCGGATGGTGGAGTATAATCGCTTGAAGCAGCGAACTGAGTTTGATTTAGAGATGCTAGAGAGCACAGGAAGCTGCAAGGGAATTGAGAACTACTCTAGGCATTTAACAGGTAAAAAGCCAGGCGAGACCCCCTATTCGATGCTTGATTACTTTGAGATGATGTATGGCGATGAGTATATGGTAATGGTTGATGAGTCGCATGTCTCCCTGCCTCAGTTTCGAGGGATGTACGCAGGCGATAGGAGCCGCAAGGAGGTGCTTGTAGAGCATGGATTTAGGCTTCCAAGTGCCCTAGATAACAGGCCGTTAAAGTTTGAAGAGTATATTAATAAAGCACCAAGTTACCTCTTTGTATCGGCAACGCCTGGAGAGTTTGAGCTAGAGCACTCGAGTGTTATTGCAGAGCAGATTGTGCGACCAACAGGGCTTGTAGATCCAGAGATTGTGGTAGAGAGCAGCGATAATCAAGTAGCAAAACTGCACGATGAGATAAAGAAGGTAGTCGAGCGAGGTGATAAGGTTTTAGTAACGGTTCTTACAAAAAAGATGGCAGAGGAGCTAACAACTTTTTACAACGATTTAGGGATAAAGACACAATATATGCACTCCGATTTAGATGCGATTGAGCGAAATCAGATTATTCGCTCGCTGCGTCAAGGAGAGTTTGATGTATTGGTAGGGATTAACCTTCTTCGAGAGGG
>JALWMN010000161.1 GCA_027083895.1 Campylobacteraceae bacterium | reverse complement strand
ATAAATTAAATAGCAAGCTCTCTAATGTTAGCTTAACACTCTTTATCTTCTCTTTTTTATAAACACCTGATTCTATTACAAAGAGCCCTTTTTTAACTTTTATCTTATCAATTGGAACAATCTTTATACTAGATTTGTTACTCTCGGTAGTTTTAGTAGATAAAACTTCTTGAGCTAACTCTTCAACTTGCTTAGGTTTTTTTACCTTATGATTTACTTCTTTAATTGTTAACAAATTCTCTTTATAGTTTGCTGCAGCATTAAAAAAGAGATAATCGCTATCATATTTAAACTCCAACGAAGCTCTTTTTAAAAGTAGATTCGATACATTAAACTCAGAATCTTTAAGATGAAGTGAAAACTTTTTTGCCTCTATACCCTCGATCTTAAACGGCATTAACTGAAACTCTGCTCTATCAACAATAACTTTTTTTGGTATAAGTGGGTTATTCCCTAAATGGTACTCTTCTTCTTTTCCCTCACTTTTAATTCCTTTTAATAATGTACTTAATTTATTTAAATTTAGCTTTACTACCTTTAGCTTCTCTATATACAATACTCTGCGATTAAAGTTTCCTTCAAAATAGATCTTACCTAGGTTTGTATCTGCATCATAACTTACTTTTCCAATATTAAGATGATTATTTAAATATTTAAGATATGCAACTCTCAAACTATTTTTCTTTACATACAGATCTTCTATTTTAAATGGTCTTACAGTAAGCATAATATTTCGAAATTCAAAATCAATATCAATACCTATTTGTGTACTCTGAGAACCAGTAGGCTGAAAATCTTTTAAGAGCTTCTCTAATGTATCCTCTCGCACACCTAAAAGATTCATTTTATTTACTGAAACCACACCTGTTAAAAGCCGCAAAGGGTTTATCTTAAGCTCAACTTGTGAGGCTAATACTTTATGTTTATACTTTAACCCCTTTACTACAAATCCCTCAAATAGTGCACCATCTGCATAGATATAGCTAAATCCATATTTTTTAATATTTTTTGCAATATAGTGATTAAAAAAATAATTAGAGCTCGCAAAGATTGAGATACCAATTAGCGTCACAAATATAAAAGTAAATATAAAAAGTGTAACTTTTTTCAAAACGACTGCCCCAACATTATTGATATTGCATAATCTTTTGCTTTATGTGTATTAAATCCAATATCAACCTTTACTGGTCCAATAGGCGTTTTATAACGTAAACCAAACCCTAATGTATCTATTCTAGCACCATTAAACTGGTACTCATTTGGACTTATTATTGTAGAATCAAAAAAGATTGCACCATATAACTTCTTATAGAGTTTAAAATTTGACTCTAGTTGCAAATTTAAAAAACTTTTTCCACCTAGTGGACTAAAGCTTCTATCAGTAATAAGATAGCCTATCTGATTCTTGCCATATGCCCTATTGCTAAAAAGACCACCACCATAAAAGAGTTTGGATGCTGGTAGATGTCCACTTAGTTCATGGATTGCCCCTATTTTTCCTACAGCAGAGAAGGTTATATTATTTACAGTTTTAATTGCTCGAAGTTCAGCAAGATATTTCACATAGGTAACTGCATCTCCTCGATTAGAGACTCCAAACTCCCCATATAGATTTATATACATACCATTTTTTGGATCTATCTTGGAATCTCTAGTATCATATCTAAGGTTCAAATAGGGATAAAAAAGATTAAACCTACCTCCAATTTTTCCAGGGTAATCTTGCAATAACTTAATATTCAAAATCTCTAAACCTAAGCCTTTTTTTAAAGTAAAGTTTTCATAATATGATTCTAAATAACTATTTAAATAGAGTTTTTTCTCCTTATAGGCATCTCTAGTCTCTTTTGATGCACCTGCAACCATATAAAGATCAGAATAGAGATTATTATAAGAAAAGAAAGCGGGAACAAAAAGGGTTGATTCTAATTTTTTATACTTTTTAGAAACTTCACTCTCTACAGTGATTTTTTTTGCATTTCCTAAAAAGTTTCGCTTTTGCCAAGATCCTTTAACACGTAATCCCACATCTGTATCGTAACCTAAAGAGAGCATATAGTGGCGAAGCTTCTCTTTTTTATCTAATGATATTTTTGTAGTTACAAGTGTTGAGTTGCTATCTTGCAAGTTATCTTTAATCTGAATATTAGCAAAGAGATTTAAACTATTAAGACTATTATAGCTCTCTTCAATTTTATGGATATTAAATCGATCACCTGGATAATACTTTAATCGGGAGAGAATAACTTTTTCATCTATATCATCAGGCTTATGTATAATTTGAGGTTTTGCAAAGTAGCATAACTTTCCTCGTTTAATTTTATAAAGTAGTTTTGCACTGTGCATCTTTAGATCTACATATGCTTTAGTAGTTACATCTGCTCTACAGTATCCCTCTTCTAAGAGAAGATTATTGATACTATCTTTTATCTTTTCAAACCGTTTGGCAGCAAAAATATCTCCTCTCTTCCAATCAACTATATTTTTCAAATCTATATCGCTACTTATATCGATCGAACGAACTCGAATAGGCTCACCTTCAATAATAGAAATAACTATTCTTTCACTCTCTTTTTTTATTGTAAACTTTGCATCAAAATAGCCTTTATTCTCTAAATAACCTTTAAGTGTCTCACTAATATTATCTACAAACTCTTCTGGAAGTAGCTCTTTACTCTCTAAAAAATTAAAGAGAGAATGCTCTTTGACACCTAAAGCTTTAGCCATTTCACCTTTATCTAAATGCTGTAACCCCTCTATTACCAATTCATAGCTCTTAGTATGTTTTAAACTACTCCTCTCCTCCTCTCCAAAGAGTGTTAGAGTTAAAAACGATAATAGTAGTAGTCTAAATATCATCTCTCTTATCCAATTTTTATAATTCTATCTGCAGCCCAACGTGCTAGCGACTCATCATGTGTAATTAAAAGTATAGACAATTTTTCCAATAATGAGACTAAAAGTTTCATTGTGTCAAGCTGCACTATGTTATCTAAAGCACTAGTAGGC
>JALWMN010000160.1 GCA_027083895.1 Campylobacteraceae bacterium | reverse complement strand
AACATATAGATTTTACCATGAAAAAGATGCCTTTGGATCAATTCGAGCTGCTTACTATAAAGATAAAAAGAGCTATGTTCAAAAAGAGAAACTACTGCATAGCAAACATTATGGTATTGAGATCAACTATTTTAATGGATCACTTTTTGATGATTTAACAGCTAATGGTTATGAGAATAAACTCTATATTAATGGAACCTATTTTAATGATGGAGAATACTTTAATTTAAGTGCTAATCCACTCAGTCACCATAGGATTGGCTCTTATTTAGACTCAAGATTAAACTACTTCATTAATAAAAGTAATGCTTACTATATTGGACTTACAACAAACTTTTATAAATCCACTGTTAAAAAGCATAATGATGATACTATTCAAGTTTTACCGCAACTACAGTTTCATTTACCGTTTACAAATATAGCAGGCAACTATCTCTCATACTCATTTGATGCTACTAATGCAAATTTAACAAGAAATCATGGTACTAAAGCTGGAAAGTCCGTAATTAAAGCACCACTTTATGCACACTTTTCACTTTTAAATAACTATCTAAATTTAGATATCTCTGAAGAGCTACAAATGAGTGCATATAGATTTATTAATGTGCCACTTAAAAATAAAAAGTATGAGAGAGTTAGTTTAAACCATAAAGTATCACTCTCAACAGATCTTACAAAAGTCTATAAAAGTGGTATACATACTGTAATGCTAAGTGCAATCTATACAAAAAGTAATAAACTAAGTGAAAGCTGGATGAAATATAGTGAGATTCCAGTAGATCTAAAAAAAGATTTTGTTGATGATTTAGCCTATAAACACCAAATTGCTCTGCGATCACATCAATTGTGGAGCTCATTTGGAAATAATTTCAACGTAGATCATATCATAGAGAGTAGTTACGATTTAGAGAAAAAAAGATTTGATAATCTTGAAAATTCTCTAAGTATTAGATATAAGAATTGGTCCTTTAACTCTTTTATAGAGTACTCTCTTGATGCAAAGAAATTAAGAGAGATACACAATATCATTGCATATAGAAGCTGGAAGTATGGTTTCTCTTTAGGATATTTATGGAATAGAGAATACCAAAGTTTTAAAACGCTTACGAAACAATTAACGCTTGACTCCTATTATCGATATAACAAGAGCCTTAAGTTTTCAGCAGGAGCAAATTACGATTTAGATGCAAAGAAAATAAGAAATTGGAGTATTACAACCGATTTAAATCGTAAATGTTGGGCTATTCGCTTAAGTTTTGGACAAGACATCCGACCTGTTCTAAAAACAAATGGTGAAAGTTCAATTAAAAATAACTATGTTTCCTTTAACTTTACGATTCTTCCATTTGGTATCTCCTATGGAAGATAGTTGCTAATCAATGACTTTAGAAGAGGCACTTAAAATTTTAGATATCCCACCCTATGTTACAAAGGGTGAGATCAAAAAGAGGTATAAAGAGTTGGCAGCAAAATACCATCCTGATCGCTCAGATGAGTCTAGCAAGATGGCGACTATTAATGAAGCGTATCGATTAATTATGGAGTATATAGAGAATTTTCGTTACTCATTTGATAGTAATGAAATCAAAAAACAGATACCAAGTATGGCACATAATGAAAAATTTAAAGTATAATTAAGGAATTTAATGCAAAGTAGTATAGTAACAATTGAAACAAATAATATAAAAGAGATTTTTGAGTTTAATAAAGTTGCAAAACAGGCTGATGGTGCAGTTTTTTATAGGCAAGGAAAAGCAGCTTTAATTGCTACAGTAGTAATTGATGAAGAGTGTAGCAGCGAAGATTTTTTACCATTAACAGTACAGTATATCGAGAAGTCATATGCTGCGGCTAAAATTCCTGGAGGTTTTATTAAAAGAGAATCAAAACCTGGAGATTTTGAAACTTTAACTGCACGAATTATCGATCGTGCGATTCGTCCACTCTTTCCAGAGAATTTTGCAAACAATGTTGTAGTAACCGTTACGGTTGTTAGTAGTGATCCAGAAGTAGATTTACAAATTGCTGCTCTACATGCAGCCAATGCAGCACTACTTGTCTCACCTCTTCCATTAGAGAAGTCAATTGCAGCTTTAAGGGTTGCTAAGATAGATAATACAATTATCTATAATCCTAATAATAGCGATTTTGCCAAGAGTCAACTTGATCTACTTCTAGTTGGAAGCAATAGAGATATTACAATGATTGAGATGCGATCTATTGCGACTAAAAAAGATAATGAGCATTTTATTAACGAAGTTAGTAGTAGTGAATTAATAGAGATTCTAGATTCATCATTGGAAAGAATTGAAAAAGCGTCTAGAAGCTACTTTAAAGAGTTTACAAATTTCAAATCTCAAGAGAAAATTGAAATAGTAAAAAAGAGTATTGATCAAAAGTTAAAAGAGTATATTTTAGAAAACTTTACTACTCAGATTGAAAATGCTATTGAGAATATGTCAAAATCAGAAAGTACTAATGCTCTTAAGGCTATCCTTAAAGATATAACTAAAGATCTAGAAACAAAAAGTATAGATTTCCAAGAAGAGCCTCTTCAAGATGCATTCTATCACGTTGTTAAAGAGAAGGTAAGAACGCTTATATTAAATGGAGCAAGAATCGATGGAAGAAGAGTTGATCAAGTGCGTCCTATCAAGATAGAGACCAATCTACTGCCATCTGTACATGGCTCAACACTCTTTACACGTGGTGAGACACAAGCATTAGTGACTGCAACAATTGGAGATAGTAAAGATGCACAAATCTATGAGCTCTTAACTAGTAAAAAGAGTATGAATGAAAACTTTATGGTGCATTACAACTTTCCACCATATAGTGTAGGCGAAGCTAAACCAATTGGAGCACCAAGCAGAAGAGAGCTTGGACATGGAAACTTAGCCAAACGAGCATTAGAGCCAACAGTTGATCTTGATCCAAACCAAACTGTAAGAGTAGTCTCAGAGATATTAGAGAGTAATGGTTCCTCCTCAATGGCTACAGTATGTGGGGGCTCTTTGGCATTAGTTTGTGCAAATATAGCAGTAAAAAAATTAACTGCTGGAATTGCCATGGGGGTAGTGGTTGAAAATAGTCAAAAGTATACTATCTTAAGTGATATCATGGGTGCAGAGGATCATTATGGAGATATGGACTTTAAAATTGCCGGAACAAAAGATGGTATTACTGCAATACAACTTGATATCAAACTTGATGGATTAAATTTAAAGATCTTTAAAGAGGCACTTGAACAGGCTCAAAAAGGACTTTTACACATTTTAGAGTTAATGGAAGAAGCAAAACGCACTATTGTTCCAAGTGGAGCTCTCCCAAGCCAAATAACATTTGAGATAGATCCTAGCTATATCTCAGTTGTCATTGGAAAAGGTGGCTCTACAATTCGAGATATAATTGAACGTTTTAATGTTTCTATAGATTTAGATAGAGAAAATGGAATAGTAAAAATTAGCTCAAATGAAGAAGCCTCTCTCGAAAAGGCAAAAGCATTTATAGAAGATCTGATTAAGAGAGAGAGTAAACCAGTTACACAATATGAAATTGGAAAGATTTATAGTGGAATTATTAAGAAATCGGTAGATTTTGGATATTTTGTAGAGATGCCTGATGGTTACGATGCACTCTTACATAACTCCAAAATCCCTTCGCACCTACAGGGAAAACTCAATGAAGGCGATAGAGTAGAAGTTATTGTAATGTCACAAAAGGATAAAAGAGTAGAACTTGCACTCAAATAGAATTTACTTTAAACGCTTTGCATAAAACTCTTTTCTAAAGCTTTTAAATCGTTTAGCGAGTATAGCCTCCCTTGCCTCTTTCATTAAATTTAAATAGTAGTAGAGATTATGGATTGTTGCTAAACGGAAATAGGTAAGCTCTCGTGCTCTAAAGAGGTGATTAAGATAAGCTCTCGAGTAGTTTTGGCATACCATACAATCACAACTACTATCAATTGGGTCACTATCATTTTTATAACGAGATGCTTTAATATTTACCTTACCAAAAGAGGTAAAGAGTGTGCCATTTCTTGCATTTCTTGTTGGCATTACACAATCAAACATATCAACACCTCGGTAGATATTCTCTATTAAATCTTCTGGAGTTCCAACTCCCATAAGGTATCGTGGCTTATCTTCTGGCATCAGTGGGGTAGTATACTCTACTGTTTCATACATCAATTCATTCGATTCACCAACACTCAATCCGCCAATTGCAAATCCATCAAAATCGAGTTGACAAAGTTCATCTGCTGAGATTTTGCGAAACTCTTTATCGGTTCCTCCTTGAATAATTGCAAAGATATTTTGATTTAAACCTTTTCCTTCTAATTGGCACTTTTTATGGTATGCAATCGACTCTTTGGCCCATTTGGTTGTTCTTTGAATACTATTTATAATTCGCTCTTTTGTGGCTGGAAGAGCGACTAAATCATCTAAAATCATCATTATATCGCTACCAAGATTATATTGGATATCTAAAACCTTTTTAGGGGTAAATTTATGTTTAGAACCATCTATATGACTTCGAAAAAGAATACCATCCTCTTCGATTTTTACATTTGAACTTAATGAGAATGCCTGAAAACCACCACTATCTGTTAAGAAGCTTTTTGAAAATTGTGTAAAATTGTGAAGCCCCCCTAGCTCTTTTATAAGTTCATCTCCTGGTCTTAGATAGAGATGGTAAGTATTGCCTAAAATGATCTTAGGCTTTAAAAAAGTGTTTAAATCAGTCGTATCTAATGCTTTAATAGCTCCTACTGTTCCAACAGGCATAAAGACTGGTGTTTGGATAACTGAATGGGCTGTTTTGATAATACATGCTCGAGCACTCTCATCAATAGACTCTATTTCAAATTTCATTATGCTATAATGCCTTATTATTTTTTCTAAAATTGTATCGAAATAGACTAAAAAGAGTAGCATGAGTAATATATTAATTATTGCACAAGGCCCAATTGCCAAAGCTTTTATTAGTAAAGTAACTGAAAAAGATACTTTAGGGCATCACTATACTGTATTAACCAATGATGAATTAAATTTAGAGAAAAGACACAATCTCGATTTTGTATCTTTCGATCCTACAAGCCTCTTTCGTCTTAAAAACTTCTATCAGCAACATCAATTTAAATCTGTATTCATTATCTATTATAACATGGATGAGGCAAAAGCTATCTACGAAAATATCCGTAGCTTCAATCAAAAGATTCGAATAGTTATACTAGATAGTAATGGTCATTTTAGAGATATGGAATCAGATGGGTATACAAATATTATTGATGCAACTAATATTTTAATCAATAGACTCTATGACTATCTTCCAAATGTTCCTGTTATTGCACAAAATATTGGTTTACATCAAGGCGAAATAATGGAGGTAATGGTGCCTTTTTCGAGTACATATGCATTCAGACACATAAGCTCAATACCTCAAATTAAATGGAAAATTGCAGCAATCTATAGAGATAATAAACTCCTTCTTCCAAATAGTGCAACAATGATTCGCCCACGCGATATGCTACTGATTATTGGAAAACCGCAAATCTTACAAAATGTCTATAAGCGAATACGAAATGAAAATGGGCTATTTCCAGAACCATTTGGAAAAAATTTCTATCTCTATCTCGATATCGATAATGATGGTCCAAGAGCATTAGAGTATATTGAAGAGGCTATCTACTTTTTAAATAAATTTGATAATAAAACTCTTATTATTCGTGTAACTCATCCAAATGATCTAGAGGTTGTCAATAAGATTAAAGAGTATGAGAGAGAGCAAATCTTTATCTACTTCTCTTTTGATGAGATTGATGAGAGTGTTGTTGGAGATGATATTTTAACACATGAGGTAGGATTAATACTACTCTCTTTTGAAAGTCTAAAAAAGAGTAGTTGTAGCAAAAGACTCCATGCATACAAGAAGCTTATCTACCTCTTTGGTGAGACTAAACTTCCTCATATTCGTGAAGCCGTTGTTGTCTATAATCATAAAAAGAGTATAGAAGAGATCTCTTCTGTTGCATTTTATATCAGCGAAATTTTAAAAATTAAACTCTCTTTACGCGATTATGATCCACAAGGTAAATTCAATGGAAGCAGTTTTGCAATTGAACATTTTGAGACTCTATCGCATGTACATAACACGAAAGTCGAAATTATCCAAAAGAGAAAAAATCCAATAAAAGCTATTAAAAAAGCCCAAAATATACTCCTTGTCATTCCATTTAGCAGCAGAATCGATCTGCAAAGTTTTAAGGTATTTTTTCAGCGAGATATTGATAGTCTTCTTCTTAGAACAAATAGCCATCCAAAACTTTTAATTCCAATTGAAGAGACATAAAGCCCTTTTCTTACCTCTTTTTAGTGTATTCTCTAATAAATTTTTATGTATCATTATAGAAAGATAAAATTTAGGTAAAAAAGAATGATAGTACCAATAGAGATCACACATCCACAGAAAAAAAGTTACAAAATACATATTGATAAATTGCCTCAATTAGAGTTTGATAACCATGTTGCAATTGTTACAAACCCAACAGTTGCTAAGTACCATTTAAAGAGTGTTTTAACCAAGATTACTGCACCAAAACTTGAGATTATCGAGGTACCTGATGGTGAAGAGTATAAAAGTATAGAGACAATTCTTTTGATACTTGATAAACTCTTTATGGCTAAGTTTGATAGAAAATCAACACTTATAGCATTAGGCGGAGGTGTTATTGGCGATATGACTGGATTTGCAGCCTCGATCTACCAAAGAGGAGTAGATTTTATTCAGATGCCTACAACTCTTTTAGCTCAAGTAGATGCAAGTGTTGGGGGTAAAACTGGTGTAAATAATAGATATGGAAAAAATCTTATAGGAGCTTTCTATCAGCCAAAAGCTGTCTATATTGATCCTAAGTTTTTAGAGACATTACCAAAAAGAGAGTTTGCTGCAGGTGTTGCAGAAGCTATAAAGATGGCAGTAATGTTCGATAGAGAATTTTTTGACTTCATCCAAAAAAGTGATTTGGGAGAATCTAAAAATCGTATTGAGCTTATAGCTCGCTCAGTCAAATTAAAAGCCAAAGTAGTTAATCAAGATGAAAAAGAGTCTGGAATTAGAGCAGTATTAAACTATGGACACACTTTTGGTCATGTTATTGAAAATTTAACCAACTACAATCAATATCTTCATGGAGAAGCTGTTGCAATTGGTATGGTTATGGCTAATGAACTTGCTATAGAATTGAATCTTTTAAGTCGCAATGAGGCTGATTTGATTAAAGCACTACTTAAAAGAAATAATCTTCCTACATCCTTTGCTATCGATTCTATAGAAGATTTCTATGAACATTTCTATCTAGATAAGAAGAGCTCAAATGGGAATATCGCTTTTATTTTACCTAATGGTAGAATTGGTACCCATAAAATTTTAAAAGATATCCCTAAAGAGCTCGTCCTAAAAGTATTAGAGAAATTTAGGGCTTAGAATGAGAAGTGTTTTATGGCTAATTATCCTACTAATAACAACTCTTAATGCGGGAAATGAGAGTACTAGCAACGAAACAAATGGTAGTATCAAACAAAACTCCCTCATAGATATCTCTAAAAAGATAGAGGAGATTGAAAAGAGTAGCAATTTGGATAATGAGTGGACAAAGACATATAGTGCATATATTACTCATAAATCGCTCATTAATAAAAAAAGAGAGATAGAATCAAAACTCAAAAGATATAAATCATTACGATCCCTAACCAAGCTACAAATAAAGAGAGTAGCAAAACTGAAAAAAGAGTTAGAAGTTATCAATAATAAAATTAATCTTATCAAAGATTTTGAAAAAGATCCCTTTAAAAAATTGATTGCACCACCTGAGTTAAATGATGCTCCAAAAATAAGCAATCCTTTTGCAATTGTCAATGGCCTATCATATCTAAAAGAGATGAAAAATAAAACTAAATTATATATTAATAAATATCATACATTAAATGAGACTATAAGACAATTAAAAGATGAAGAGCGAATTATAGCATATAGTGTTGCAGATACAAATAGCACAACTCTTCAAAAGAAACTCAAAGAGATTCGAGAAGAGATAAATTATCTTCAGACAATTCAAGATATTTTTACTACAACTAAAAAAGTCTATCTTAAAAAAGCTGATGAGATTAAAAGTAGAATAGAAAAGGGTATTAAAGATGAACTTCAAAAATTAGTCTACATAAGCTTTATTATCGGTTTCTTCTTAATTCTCTTACTCTTTTTGAAATATTTAACCAGAAAATACTTCTCTGATAAAGATAGCTTTTATACTATTAATAAAGTGATCAATATTACCTTTATTACAATTTTAATTCTAATTATACTCTTTGCCTATTTAGAGAATGTAAGTTATCTTATAACTATTTTGGGATTTGCATCCGCTGGTATTGCAATTGCAATGAAAGATTGGTTTATGTCACTCATGGGATGGTTTGTAATTGTTCTAGGGGGTGCAGTTCATGTAGGAGATAGAGTAAAATTTGTTCGAGGAAATGTTGAGTATGTTGGAGATATAGTTGATATTTCACTACTTAGAATGACCATTCAAGAGGATGTTACTTTAACAACATATATGCACAATAGACGAGCCGGAAGAATTATTTTTGTCCCAAATAATTATATCTTTACTGATATGATTGCAAACTATTCTCACTCAGGCCTAAAGACAGTTTGGGATGGAATCGATTTTTATATCACATTTGATTCTAATGTTGCAAAAGCTATAAATATTGCTAAAAACATTGCAAAACAGTACTCAAAGGGATATACCGATATTACTAGGAAACAGTTAAATAGATTACGCAGTAAATACCAACTTAAAAATACAAATGTAGAACCAAGAGTTTTTGCATTTATTGAAGGGTATGGTATGAAGGTAAGTGTTTGGTATCTTACCAATGCTTACGCAACATTAACCCTAAGAAGTACTATTTCTACAAAAATTATAGAAGAGATTCAGCAAGAAGATGATATAAAGATAGCATATCCAACCCAATCACTCTATGTCGATAGAAATATTCCAAAACCTACAAAAGAGATAGAGAAGTTAGTTGATGAGCAAACGCAAACATAAATGGCCACTTGCCTTTCTTGTTTATAAGGAGTTCATTTGTGAGTAAAAAGGTTTTTTTTAAAACATTTGGGTGTAGGACGAACCAATTTGATACCCAAATTATGATAAGTAAATTAAAAGATTTTGAACTAGCACAAGATGAGATTAAAGCTGATATTATAGTTGTAAACTCATGTACCGTAACCAATGGTGCTGATAGTTCAGTACGTGGTTATATAAATAGCATAAAGCGTAAGAATCAAAAGAGTAAAGTTGTGCTTGCAGGATGTGGGGCACATTCAAAAGGGGAGGAGCTTTTTAAAAAAGGGGATCTTTTTGGTGTTTTTGGACACTCAGAAAAAGAGAATATCAACTCTCTTTTAAAAAGTGATAAACCTTTTTATCAGATTGGAGATCTTAAGCATATAGATAGTAGTGTAGTAACAGAGTTTATTGGTAAGAGTAGGGCATTTATTAAAGTACAAGAGGGGTGTGATTTTCGCTGTAGCTACTGCATTATTCCCTATGTTCGTGGAAATGCTCGCTCACTCCCACTTAAACAAATTAAAGATCAAGTAAGAGTTTTAGCAGCAAATGGCTTTGGTGAGTTTATCCTCACAGGTACAAATGTTGGAAGTTACGGTAAAGATATAGGCTCTTCTATAGCTAAACTGATAAAAGAGCTCTCCCAAATTAGAGGTGTAAGAAGAATTCGCATTGGAAGTTTAGAGCCAATTCAGATCGATAGTGAGTTTATGGAACTTCTAACTGAGCCATTTATGGCACGCCATCTCCATATAGCTTTGCAGCATACGGCAGATAAGATGCTCCTTTATATGAATAGACGTAATCGTTACAAAGAGGATCTAAAGCTTTTTGAAAAGATAGCCTCTTATGGATATGCCCTAGGAACAGATTTTATTGTTGGACACCCAGGAGAGAGTGAAGCTCTTTGGAAAGAGGCAATAAAGAGAGTCAAAGACCTTCCACTAACACATATACACGCTTTTACCTACTCTCCAAGAGATAATACACCATCCGCACAAATTAAAGAG
Source organism: Campylobacteraceae bacterium (assembly GCA_027083895.1). Lineage (GTDB taxonomy): Bacteria > Campylobacterota > Campylobacteria > Campylobacterales > Sulfurovaceae > JAADEQ01. The sequence continues at coordinate 2,542 of JALWMN010000160.1, read as the reverse complement.
AGAATTAATGGTAAAATTGCAAAAGAGCGTCATAAAGAGTTAACAAATCTAATTAAAGAGAAAAATTTCCATTTTAGAAAAGAGCATTGTAAAAACTTAACAGTTCTCGTTGAAGATGCAAAAGATGGCCTCTATCGAGGTTATGACCAATACTATAACCAAGTATTTGTTAAGAGTAGTAGAGACATTAAGCATAATTGGGTACTCTTAGCAAAAAGTGAAGTAAAAGAGAAGGGAAATTATGCTACGCTTGAATAAAAGAGCAAAACCAATAATTATAGTATCTACTCTTATATTGATTTCACTTCTTTTTTATATATCTTTAAAAAGTAGCAGCAATACACTTTTTGTAAGTGGAAAAAAATTTACTGAGGTCTTAGAAAATCAAAAAGTCAATGAGATATATATTCGCGATAAGTATATCACTGCTGTCACAAAAGAGAAAATCTATAAAACACCAACAAGTGCTGTCAATATCAGACAAATTCAAGCAAAGTACCCTGTAGCAATCTATAGTAAAAATGGAAATATCCTTATATCTATTGCAATTTTTATACTTTTAGCAATCTTTGTTGTTTTAATAATGATTCTTCGAAAAAGTTTTGAAAGAACTACTGGAGTAAGCCAAACACAATTAGCAAAAGAGAATCTTGAGTTAAATCAAGAGATTAAGCCAGAGTTTACTGATGATATTAACTTCAAATCTATTGCTGGTATACAAGATATTAAGGAGGATCTAGAGGAGATAATCTCTTTTTTAAAGTACCCCTATAAATATAAGAAGTTTGGTGTACGTATGCCTAAGGGTGTTTTGCTTATAGGACCTCCAGGAGTAGGGAAGACACTTATAGCAAAGGCTATCTCTTCAGAAGCTGGTGTTCCTTTTTTCTACCATAGTGGATCAAGTTTTGTCCATATCTACGCCGGAATGGGTGCAAAAAGAGTCAAAGAGCTCTTTAGCAAAGCCAAAGAGATGGCACCAAGTATTATCTTTATTGATGAAATTGACTCTGTAGGAAAGAATAGAAATAGTCTTGATAGTAATGAAAGGGAGGCAACACTTAACCAACTCTTAGTAGAAATGGATGGTTTTAGTAATAATAGTGGGGTAGTGGTAATTGCTGCCACAAATAGAATAGATGTTTTAGATAGTGCTCTCTTAAGACCTGGACGATTTGATAGACGAATTTTTATTACACTACCAGATATAGAGGAGCGAAAAAAGATTATTGCACTCTATTTAAAAAATAAGCAGCACTCCCTAGATATAACCGAGGTTGCAAAATTAACTGCTGGTTTTAGTCCTGCAGCAATAGAGACACTTATTAATGAAGCAGCTCTCCACTGTTTACGCAAACAAAAGAGCAAAATTTCTATTGATGATATATATACCGTTAAAGATAGAGTAATCTATGGTAAAAAAAGGGTAGCAATACTCTCCAAAGAAGAGCGTGAAGTTGAAGCAGATTATCAAGCTGCAAAAGCTACAGTTGCAACATGGTTAGGATTTGATTTTATCAAAGTGCATCTCTCTCACCCATTTACTCTAAATAGTGATAAATTGCTTCTTTCAAAAAGTGATCTTCTCAATAGTGCAAAAGTCTATTTAGCTGGAATCGTCTATCTTTCACAGAAGTATAATGAGAGTTTTAATATTGCAATTGAAGATAGAGCAGTAGTACTTGATATTACACAAAACATTATAAATAACTATACCTTCTTAGGTTCTGCAAATCAAAATGATCTTATAAAAGAGCTTCAAGAAGAGGTAAACTCTCTTTTAGTAACACTTGTTCCTGTTATCAAACAGATATCTCAAGAGATAAATAGTAAAGAGGTGGTAACTCGAGAGTTTATAAAAGAGGAGTTAAATGCTCTACTTTAGTGGTTTTGCACTGCAAAATGAGTCTGAGCTTTTTGATTTTTGGTTGCCACAGACTCAATATTGTGTCGTTGGCTTTAGTTATGGTGCTATAAAAGCAGTAGAGTACCTCCTAGAAACTCATAAAAGAGTAGATCGATTACTACTGCTCTCTCCAGCTTATTTTAATAATAAAAGTGAGGCTTTTAAAAAGATGCAACTCCTCTATTACAAAAAAGATCCTTACAAATATAGAGAGAACTTTTTAAAAAATATCTCGTTTGGAAGTGAAATTTCTCTAACAAAGTATCTTGGACCACTTCCACCATTAGATGATTTAAAAGAGTTACTCTATTATAACTGGAGCGGTAATAAATTAAAAACGTTACAAAAAAGAGGTATCCTCATCGAAGTTATCCTTGGAGGCAAGGATAAGATAATTGATGCAAATGCTGCAAGAGAATTTTTTCAAGATTATGTACTCACCTATTATATTAAAGATGCAAATCATATTTTAAAAGTTATTACCGAAACAACAAATAGTCTTGACTCTTGAGAAAAGGAGAGGAGGTAAGATGTGCATAAAAAAATCTCTAGTACTAGCCGTAGCTAATTCTAATACAAAATTTGGGTTCAAAGATTTTTTAAATGCAGATTGCCTCATCTCATTCTCCCCAAAGG
>JALWMN010000159.1 GCA_027083895.1 Campylobacteraceae bacterium | reverse complement strand
TAGAGATGAAGCTTAAAGGGACTTTCCCAAATATTGATAGTGTAGATAAATTCCCAAGATATTTGCAGCACATTATACCTGCAGATAATACAAGAATTTTAGATGCTAGTAAAGTTAGAATGGGGGCACAGTTAGCACCTGGTACTACTGTAATGCCAGGAGCGAGTTATATCAACTTTAATGCAGGAACTCTAGGGCCAGTAATGGTTGAGGGTAGAATTAGCTCTTCTGCAATTGTTGGAAGTGGAAGCGATGTTGGAGGCGGAGCGAGTATATTAGGAGTTCTAAGTGGTACAGATGGAAACCCAATTAGCATTGGTAAGAATACACTCCTTGGTGCAAACTCTGTAACGGGGCTACCTATTGGTGATGGTTGTATTGTAGATGCTGGTGTTACAGTGCTGGCTGGAACAAAAATTAAGATTTCCAAAGAGGAGTTAGAAAAAATTAAAGAGGCAAACCCAGAGGCAAACTTAGAGGATAAAGAGTATTTTAAGGGTGCTGAGCTTGCAAACTTAAATGGTATCCATTATCGCCAAGACTCTACAACTGGCGAAATCATCGCTAAAAGAAGTACAAGAGAAGTAAAGCTAAATGAAGAGTTACACTAATGCCACTTAAAGAAGATGAGATAGAAAAGAAGGTTATTCTTTTAAAGCTGCTTTTAAGAGAGAGGGATGAGAGCTTAGAGGAGGCTCTTAATGCTCTTGCAGATACCAAAATGGCTACTCTAAAGCAGATAAAAGAGTTGTTTGTGCAGTTGCAAAACAGTGGATATGTAACTAGTGATGGTAATTTAACGTTCATTGGCGAAGTAGAGGCAAAAAAGGCAAAGCAGGAGTTTGCACTTTGAGAATTGATAAGTGGCTAAGTGCAGTAAATGTTGTAAAAAGAAGAACTATCGCTCAAGATATGGTTAAAAGTGGAGTTGTTTTTATTAATGGTATAAAGGCAAAGCCCTCTAAAGAGGTAAAAGTAGGCGATAAGATTACAATAGAGTATTTAAAAGGAAGAAAAATTTTTGAAGTGTTACAAATACCTACAACAAAAACCGTACCAAAGTCTGCTAAAGATGAATATGTGAGGGAAGTAAATTAAGTAGCTTTAGCTACTTAATTTAGCTTAGAGCTAAGGGCTTAGAGCGAAGAGCTAACAAAGTAGCTTCGCTATTATTTTATGTTGTGATGCAACATATTAAAAAAGGTGAAACCACAACTTAGCTCTCTGCTCTAAGCTCTAGGCTCTTAGCTTACTAAAAAGGAGGGATATAATGAGTAAAGAGATGTTTGAAAAACTATTTAATAATGAGTTAAACGAAGATGAAGCGAGAGATTTTTTAGTAGAGCTCTATAATAAAGGTGAGAGTAGCAATGATATTGCTAATGCAGCTTCAGTGATGCGCAAGCACTCTATAAAGTTGCCTGTTAGCAAAGAGTTGCAAGAGGAGCTTGTGGATATTGTTGGAACTGGTGGCGATAAGAGTGGGAGTTTTAATATCTCTACAACCGTATCTCTTCTTTTAGCGGCAGCTGGTAGTAAAGTAGCAAAACATGGGAATAGAAGTATAACGAGTAACTCTGGTTCTGCAGATGTATTGGAGGCTTTAGGAGTAAATTTAAATTTAGATCCAGTAAAACAAGTTAAGATGTTAGAGGAGGTTGGCTTTACCTTTATTTTTGCAATCAATCACCACCCAGCAATGAAGCATATTATGCCAATTAGAAAGTCGCTTACGCATAGAACTATCTTTAATATTTTGGGTCCGCTTACAAACCCAGCAGGAGCAAAAAAGTATCTTTTAGGTGTCTTTTCTCCTGAGTTTATAGAGAAGATTGCTAAAGCTCTAATTGAACTAAATGTAATAAGAGCCTATGTGGTAAGTAGCCAAGATGGAATGGATGAGATTAGTATAAGTGCACCTACCGAGTTTGCTTATGTAGAGGCAGGTAAAGTATCTACAGGTATGATTCATCCTGAGGATCATGGCTTTAAATTGGCACCAAAAGAGGCAATTTTAGGTGGTGATGCAAAGAAAAATGCTCAAATAACTTTGGATATCTTAAGTGGACAAGAGCAGGGTCCTAAGAGAGATGTTGTGCTTTTAAATGGAGCATATGCACTCTTTAGCGATGGTAGAGCAAGAGATATAAAAGAGGGTATAGAGATTTTAGAGCATACTATTGCAACACAAAAGGCAAAAGAGCATCTGGAGAAGATTATTGAAGTCTCAAATACTCTATGAAACTGTAGCAGGATTAGATAAAGTAGCTGATATAGCTAAGCAGGTAGTCTCGCTTGTAGGAGAGAAAGCAATTGTGTTGTTGCATGGTACTTTAGCAGCGGGAAAGACTACATTAGTTGGAGAGCTTGCTAGATTTTTAGATGCAGGGAGTGTATCTTCGCCAACATTCTCTTTGCAACAATGCTATGGTGATAAGATCTTCCATTACGATTTTTATCGTGTAGAGTTTGATGAGATTTGTTCTCTGGGGCTCATTGAGGAGTTTGAAAAAAGCGGTTTACACCTTATTGAGTGGGCTCCTTTAGCTCTTAAAGAGTTGCTAGTGGATGCTGGATTTAATCTCTATGAGATCGATATAGAGGTTGTTGATGACTCGAGTAGAAAATATATTATAAAGGCTTTAGATGCATAAGTTAGAAGCAGTAAAACTCTCTAAAAGAATTGGAGGTAAAGTAATTGTAGATAGTGTCTCATTAGAGGTAAATAGTGGTGAGATTATAGGTCTTTTAGGACCAAATGGAGCTGGGAAAACAACCACCTTTTATATGATTTGTGGTATTGTTGCTCCAACAAGTGGTACTACAGTAGTTGATGGAAAGGATATTACCGATTTAACACTAAGCCAAAGAGCTAAAGCAGGAATTGGCTATCTCCCACAAGAGTCGAGTATTTTTGGAGATTTAAGTGTAGAGGATAACCTCTATATTGCTGCAGAGGCAGGGCTTTTAAGTAAGAAAGAGCAAGAGAGTCGAGTTGAGCAGCTTCTAAGTACCTTTAATATTGAACCTATTCGAAAACGGTTGGGGTTTCGACTTAGTGGGGGTGAGCGGCGACGAACTGAGATAGCAAG
>JALWMN010000158.1:233-3110 GCA_027083895.1 Campylobacteraceae bacterium | reverse complement strand
CTATTATGAAGAGTATATTTTGTCTCAATATCCCTATATTTATCTCGAACAATATACTTTATAATCTTCTGTTTCCCTACAATATCAAAAAACTCTCCAATATTGAGCATTATCTTCTCATCTTTAGGTGTATTAGCAATATGAGCTTCTCCCAAATAGTGTTTATCTTTATAAACCCTTACTATTCCCTCTGGCAGTGGCAAACCAAGCCCATTTTTTTGTGAGTTTTTAAACTCTATTACTTGCCTAAAATGGAGTTTTCGCTCCCCATAATTCCTAAAGTAGTTATTGCTAGCCACTGCATAACGATTATACTTAATATTTTTTGCCTCGAACATTACATACTGTTTTGATTCATTATTGTGTATCGTTACCCTATATGGGAGCTTATAGAGGTGATACCCACTTATACTTTTAGGTGCTACATTTATATTGGCACTCGCTTCCATAACTTTACGCTTATAGAGCCTTCTTACAGAAGCTCTCTGAAGACTATCTCTATTCACAACACCTGCAATAAGCTCCACATCTGTTTTATTAAAATCTTTACCACTCTTATTAATAATTGTTGCCCACGCTTTTAGATGCAGATACTTTCTGTCTAAGCGTGCTGTATAGTTACTACTCCAGCGAATACCATTAAACAGATAACTCAAATCGACACTACTCTCTTTAGAAATTTTAGAATGAATACTCCAAAGAATATAGGGTTTAGTGTCGACATTTTTAGGCAATTTGTTAAAAATAATTGAGCTACTACTAACAATATAGTACTTGCTATTACTCTCTATAATAGTTGGATTTAGATGTAACAATCTACCCTTTAAGAGTTTTTTTTCTTGATCTAAAGAGTAGAACTCAACCTCTTGATTCAGGTTTGCTTTTAAGAGATTCTCTAGACTTAGAGAATTATTTTTAAAATTTTGAGAGATGAGCTGCACACCATCTTCGAAATTTGGTGCAATAGAGTCAACAATTATTGATTGCGGAATATTCGTAAATTTAATCTCTTGAAAACCTTGACTGAGAGATATTTTAATATGCTCATAATAATATCCCATATTACTACTATAGATTGTAAGAGAGTTAGCAAACAAAAAGAGATTAAGAAAAATGGAGAGATAGATCTTTTTCATTCATACTCCTTAAAAAGAAGCAGACTTCAGTGCTCCTCTTAGGAGTATTATAGCAGCAAAAGATAAAGAGTCAAGAGTTCCCTACTCTTTCTCTTTATTCTCTTCATGTTTCTCTAAACGAATAGAGTTAAAGCTCATCATACCTGTTCCAACTGGAATCAAGCGTCCAATTACAACATTCTCTTTTAAATCTTCTAATCTATCAACTGCTCCAGCAATTGAAGCTGAAGTTAACACTTTTGTTGTATCTTGGAATGAGGCTGCAGAGATAATACTATCTGCACCTACAGCTGCTCTTGTAATACCAACAAGTACTGGCTCAGCAATTGCTGGCCGTCCACCACGAGCTATAATTCGCTCATTCTCTTCAATAAAGCGTACGCGAGAGATTAAATCACCTTCAATAAATTTAGTATCACCACTATCAACAATTTTCACCTGTCTTAGCATCTGAGAGATAACTATCTCAATGTGCTTATCGTCGATATTAACTCCTTGACGGCGATAAACTTGCTGTACTTCTGAGACTATATGTTGATAGAGTGCCTTTTCACCAAGAGCTTCAAGTAGATCATGGCTTGAGACATGACCACTTGTTAAATGCTCCCCTGCGTGTACAAAATCGCCATCTCGAACCAAAATCTCTTTTCCTTTATCTACAATATACTCAATCTCTTTATCGCCACTAACAAGGTAGAGTCGCTCTTTTCCTCTAATTGGTTTACCAAATCGAATTGTGCCATCTATCTTTGCAATGAGTGCAATATCTTTTGGACGTCTTGCTTCAAAAAGCTCAGTAACTCGTGGAAGACCTCCTGTAATATCGCTTGATTTAATTGCTGCTTTTGCTTTTTTAGCCAAAATATCCGCCTCATGAACCTCTGCTCCCTCTTGTACAAATATAGCAGTTTTTGGCTCAAGCGGATACTTTATTACCTCTCCGCTATCTGTTGCTAGAACAATTGTTGGCTTAAAGTTTGTTGGAATATACTCATTGAGTGTCAATCGAGTCTCTCCTGTAATCTCATCAAACTGCTCATTAGCAGTTACACCTGGAATAATATCCTCAAATGCAACTTTACCACTAGTTGTTGCAATAATTGGGTCTGAGTATGGATCCCACTCTGCTACTACAATTTGCGTCTCTTGCTGCGGCCGTGCAATAACACCACCTCTCTCTACCAATGAACCACTACTAGCCTCTATTACTGAGCCACGAGCAATATAGTGTCTTGCGGCCTCTCTGCTTGCTTCATCGACAATCACAGCAAAGAGACCCTTTTGGGTCACCACTTCCCCCTTAGCAATCTCAACATTAGACTCTAAATAGTCACCCTCTAGTAGGAAATAGTGAATAGTCCCTTTTGCATCAGCTTTTACTGTTTGTGTTACAGGAGCACCATCTTCAATCTTTAACTCGCTCGCATATGGAATATGGAGAGGAATAGACCAACTCTCCTTAATCACTTCAACAATCGAGTCACCCGCTTTAATATGTGCCTCATGTTCAAATGGTAAAAAGAGTTTCCCTTCAATATTCCCTGAAACTCCAGCCAACTCTATCGCTTTTGCAACCTCTTGCTTACGTAATTTATACTCTTTACTCTCCTGCTTACCCTCTATTGCTAAGATAATCTCATCATGGGTATTTCTTATCTTTAGTGTTCCATCAAAGAGTGCCTTAATTTTTGGCTCAACCAATAAGATACCAGCATTTCTTCGATTGGCAACTACAAGCGTT
>JALWMN010000158.1:0-223 GCA_027083895.1 Campylobacteraceae bacterium | reverse complement strand
AAATAGTCACCCTCTAGTAGGAAATAGTGAATAGTCCCTTTTGCATCAGCTTTTACTGTTTGTGTTACAGGAGCACCATCTTCAATCTTTAACTCACTCGCATATGGAATATGGAGAGGAATAGACCAACTCTCCTTAATCACTTCAACAATCGAGTCACCCGCTTTAATATGTGCCTCATGTTCAAATGGTAAAAAGAGTTTCCCTTCAATATTCCCTGAAA
>JALWMN010000157.1 GCA_027083895.1 Campylobacteraceae bacterium | reverse complement strand
CTATCTATAGTAAAAAGAGTTTAGAGAGCCTTATTGAGTATTGCGAAAGTGAGGGGATCGCCTTTATCTCTGATGAGCTCTACCATGGTCTTGTATACGATAAAGAGGCAAAGAGTGCTTTAGAGTTTAGCAACAATGCAATTGTGATTAATGGTTTTTCGAAATATTTCTGCATGCCGGGGTTAAGAATTGGGTGGATGGTATTGCCAGAGCATCTTATTAAGCCAGCCGAAGCAATTGCACAAAACCTCTATCTAAGTGCTCCTACACTAAGCCAGTATGCGGCACTTGAGGCATTCGATTACGACTATCTTGCAAGCGTGAGAGCTGAGTATAAAAGAAGAAGAGATTTTCTCTACGGTGAGCTTGAGAATATTTTTAAAATCGATGCTAAGCCAGATGGAGCGTTCTATCTATGGTGCGATATATCAAAATATAGCAATGATGCAGTTGCATTTAGTTATGAACTCCTGCATAAACTCCATGTTGCAGTAACACCGGGAATCGATTTTGGCGAAAATGAGACAGAAAGCAAACTTCGTTTTGCTTACACAAGGGATATTGAGCATATGCAAGAGGGAGTGAGGAGACTTAAGGAGTACCTCTTATAAAGATTATTCCTCGAAAAACTCATACTCTTTAAAGGCTGCAAAGAGGTTCTCTTTATGTGCTACATCAAAGAGTTTATACTTTTTAAATGCATCAAAGTTTGCACTCTTTACATAATCATCTAGCTCTTGCTCTTTTTTAATGGCTGCAAGAGCGGTTGCTTTTAACTGTTCTAAGTAGGCTTTTGTCTCTTTGAGGGCAGTTTTGTCTGTAAATTTACCGTGCCCATTTGCGTAAACTTTTGGATTAATTTGCTCTATGAGCTTAATTGCTGCTAAATTTCCTTCGATACTTCCGTGTCTAATCGATGTCAACCGTTCACTCATTAACAGATCGCCTGTAAAGAGGACACCTCTCTCTTTGAGATATACCATAAAGTCCTCTGGAGCATGTGCTGGCTTGTCAAGTTTGATGACACTAAACTTTGTACCGTCAACATCTAGTGTAAAATTTTTGTCAACTACTTTATCGACTGTAACTATCTTAGTATTTTTTAAATCCTCTTTTTTTAAGAGCTTTAAAACACGGCTACTCCCACCTGGCTTAAATTCGTTTGCTTGAGTCTTCGTAGCATAAATAGGTACTTTTAACTCTTTATAGTAACTATTTGCCATCCAGTGATCGTCATGAAAGTGGGTATTAAAGACGAGTTTAATAGGAAGATCTGCAATCTTTTTCATCGCGCTATGAGCTTGCTTTGCATACTCATAGGTTGGTCCACTATCAATAACTACCCAATGCTTTGGGGTTTTAACCCAGTAACTATTGGCAATAGCACCCCCATTACTACTCTTTACAGGCTCATTGACCCCTGTAAACATATAGACACCTTTAGCAATCTCTTTTGGCTTGAGATGATAATCGAAACCAAAAATAAGTGTTGTGAATGTTAAGAGTGCAAAAAGGAATTTTACCATCTTCTCCTCCTAAAATAGAATAGCTATGCAAAATTATACTCTTTCATAGCTTAGCATTGTAAGAGGAGTGTTTGGGGAGATGAAGAGCAACCTTAAAGAAGTGTAGGTAGTCTTTGCACCTAAAGGGGTCTATCGTACCCTATAGGCTGCATGGCATGCAACACAACTTGCTACAACTTCTGAGAGTGCTTTAAGTGCTCCTTTTTTATCCTCCTCCTCTTCTGCTTTAAGGGCAAATCGTGTTGCTGCTTTATGGAGTTGATAGCCAGCTTGACGCATCCCTTTTGGCATATAGGGTGCTGCTTTTTGGGAGCCATGGAGTTTCATTGCACTCATCCCAAGTCGATACTCAGCAATTTTAGCCGCTTTATCCATCTTATCTTCTGCCAACGCTTGAATTATCTCATTTAGTGCCATCAGATGATCTCGCATATTTGACATCATATGGTTCTCTATCTTTTGGGGTAACTTTACCAATACTCTCGCATCTTCACTCGCAAAAGAGAGACTGCTTCCAGCAAATAGTAACAAAGTTATTGTAGTTAAAAGTTTTTTACCCATTGTACTCTCCCTAAATTTAATAGAATATTATACACTTTTTTATGTAGTATATATGGAGTACTATTAAAAAGCATCCTCTTGGGGGGTAAGCTGGATTAATTCAAAGTGCTTTTTTTGCAGCTCTTGGTTTTGGTTTTGAATTTGCTTATATTCAGTTTTGAGTGCTTCTAATCGTTTTTTTACATCAAGAAGAACCCCTACAGAGTAGCTTCCAAAAAAGAGTGAGTAGAGGTAGGAGAGTAGCAAAATAGCTACTACAAAGTGGTATGGTTTGATAAATGACTCTCTTGGAGTGTCGTAGTCGTTAAAGTTCTCTACCTCTGGAAGCTCTTTCAAACTTATGCTCCAAATAGCTCAATGCCTAGGTATTCAAACTGCCCAAGCTCTCTTTGGATCTCTAAGAGTCTGTTGTATTTTGCGATTCTATCACTTCTAGCCGTTGAACCTGTCTTAATTTGTGCAGTATTGAGTGCAACAGCAAAGTCAGCGATAAATGTATCTTCGCTCTCACCACTTCTGTGGCTCATAACACAAGTGTAACCATTTCTTTGTGCAAGGCGAACTGTCATCATAGTTTCACTTACTGTTCCAATCTGATTTGGTTTAATAAGGATTGAGTTTGCAACTCCTTTATTAATACCCTCAGCTAGGATCTCTGCATTTGTAACAAAGAGGTCATCACCAACAAGTTGTACCTTGTCGCCAAGTCGCTTTGTTAACTCTCTCCAGCCATCCCAATCATCTTCGCTTAAGCCATCTTCGATCGATACAATTGGGTATTTGTTTAAAAGATTCTCGTAGTAATCCACCATTTCGCTACTTGTTAGCTCTTTTCCTTCAGATTTAAGTATATATTTACCCTCGTCATTTACAAGCTCACTTGAAGCGATATCTAAAGCAATGACAATCTCTTCACCAGCTTTATAGCCAGCTTTTTCGATCGCTTGCATGATCACTTCGATTGGCTCTTCATTATTTTTAAGGTTTGGTGCAAAACCACCCTCGTCACCAACTGCTGTACTCTCCCCCATAC
>JALWMN010000156.1 GCA_027083895.1 Campylobacteraceae bacterium | reverse complement strand
GTGTCGCTATTGTGTTCACCCTCTAAGAGGGCATCAACAATATTAACTTCATCACTCTCTTGCATAGATTGCTGCAGTTTAAGTTGTTGGATTTGATACTCTGCTCTCTTTTTACTATTAATTTCATCTTGAATTGTGCCTTCATTTGGCAGTTTCTGCTTGCATCTACTCATTCCAAGTTGCCACCCCTCTTGATAGAGTTTGTTTCGTGAACGGCTATAATCTTTCGTAAATGTACCCTCTCTTGTTCTACAACCATCTCTTACACCTTGCTCAAAGAGTCTCCCTTTGCTTGGTCCAAAATTGATATTTTTATAGCAATACATTCCTGGTTGGCAGTTGCGAGAGAGTCCTCCAGATCTGCGTGCACAGCTATCTAATAGTACTATAGTAATAAGAGAAATGAGTATAAAATTTACTATTTTTTTCATATTTTACCTACTCTTAAGATTTTAGAAACTACATTTTACCATATCGTGCTAAAATAACACTAAAAAAGTTGAGCCATGTATTATAAGAAAATATTTTTCTTAACATCTATTCTAATAACACTTCATGCTTCACCACTGGATATCATTAATACAATTCGATTAAAAAGTGGTGCGACACCACTGCACTATAATTCAAAATTAGCTTTGGCAGCAAAGAAGCATGCACTCTATATAGCAAAGACCCAAAACTTAGGCCACTATGAAGATAGTTCGTCGCCATACTTTTATGGGACTGCCCCATGGGATAGAGTGGTGAAAGCAGGATTTGGAACAGCTATGGTAGTTGAAAATATCTCTTTTTACGAACCAAATTTCAAAAGATCAATTGAGAAGATTATGGGTACAGTTTACCATCGACTTGCCTTTTTATTTTTACAAGCAGACTCTATTGGTTATGCTTCTGTAGATAGAATCTATGTATATGAGTTGTCCAATAGTAAGGTTGCTGCATTATGCAAAAGGCACTTTAAAAATGCTGCTATGATTATAGATCGTGTCTGTCCAAATAGTAGCGATATTATTCCAGCAACTCTCTTTAATAAAGCGATGAATCGACTCCAAAAAAGAGCAAAGAGTGTCGTAATCTACCCATATAGAGATCAAAAGGGTGTACCAACTTCAGGAGTAGAAGAGACACCGCAATTTCGCTATAGCCGCTTTGGTTTTCCAATTACTATTACATTTAATAGTAGCTACTATAGCAGTGTAAAATTAAAAACTTTTCAACTTTTTCAAGGCGGAAAAGAGATTGCTGGAGAGGTTGTTGACTCTACAAATGATCTACACAATAAAATTCGAAAAGGAACCTTTGTATTTGCTCCATTAAATCCTTTAGAGCACAAAAAGAGTTATAGAGTAAAAGTTGTTGCAATTGTAGATGGTAAGAGAAAGGTAGTTGAGTGGAGTTTTGAGACTCGTTAATCTCTATAGAGCCCCTCTGGAAGTGCATCTTCTTGCCCTGGAAAGATACTTTCGACTCTTAACTCTGGATGGATTAACTCTCTTAATCTCTTTTGTACCACCATTTTTGTAGTCATAGTACTCATAGAGCAACCATTACAGGTACCTCCAAGCTCAATATAGATTACTCCATCTTTAACACCAAGAAGTCTCATTGTCCCTTCGTGAGATTTAACATACTCTTCGATTTTTGGAAGATAGTTTTTTGAAGCGATATAGAGATCTTCATCTGAAAATGGAAACATATACTCTTTCCTTTAGGTTAATTTTGGCACAATATAACAAAATTTATTTAAACAGAGGTAAAACTACTTAAAATATGGAGAAAAATGCGTTGCTTTAGTTGTAATAACTTCTCTATCGATGCTGTATGTAAAAACTGCATAAAGGACTTCTTAACACCAGAGATGATAAAAAGAGAGGTAGGGAATATAGAGGTAGTAAGCTTTTTTGATTACTATTTAACAGTCGAATTTATTAAAAGTAAATATACAACTAGTGGATATAGAGTCTATAAATTTCTCTCAAAAAAATTTATTGCTCCATTTATAAAATCCTATATTGAGAGTTTAGATGAGCAAAAGCCTCTCTATCTTATTGGTATCGACGAGAATATCTCTAGAGGCTACTCCAATGTTGCACAGATGGTACATTATGGTAGTAAAAAGAGTGGAGCAGTTGCACTCCATAATGTTTTAAAAGCAAAAAATAGAGTAAAATATGCTGGCAAATCTTTAGAGTTTCGCTTAAATAATCCTCGTAACTTTTACTATAGTGGACCAGATAACATAGATGCTATATTGCTTGATGATACTATAACAACTGGTACAACTATTGAAGAGGCCTCTAGAGTATTACTTGAGCACAATGTCAATATCCATTTTGCTCTAACATTAGCAAATGCTAAAGAGGGTATAGATTATTAACTCTAAGTATTGAACCAAAAATTTGCATTAGAGATTAATAACCTTTAGCAAACCATTTAGCTATGGGCATTTACAAAAATCCATCAATTAACCTTTGGGTTAACCTCGCAACCGTTGGGAACCCACACTTGCACAGATTTTTGTAAGTACCCTAAACTTTAGCAGTTGCCAAATCTTTGTTAATTCTAATACAAAATTTGGGTTGAAACATTACGGTCGCAATAAGTGACCAATTTTTAAAAAGAAGAGTTTATAAAACTTTTTGTTGTTTCTCTTAAAGCTTTATTGCTATAATTTGATAAAAATATAATAGCAAGGTTACAAGATGAATCTATTTGATGATGATGACTTTATGAGTACAACTCCACAAGAGAATTTTATCTCTATAATAAAGAGTGCTAATCAAAATATTGTTGCAAATGAGCTTGAGAAGATGTTTGCACGCTTAGCATTTGCTGAGAAATTAATTGAAGAGCATGGTTTAGATGAGAAGTATGAGAGAGAGCTCAAACAGTTTCAATTTAGTGACCCTAAAGAGTATGAAGATAGATTAAACTCACTCTATCTTGAGACTGTTGGCAATATTGTAACACAATGTGAATAGGATAGATTTTGCTAAGTGCAGTTGAGCGAAGAATAGAGCAGTTTATTTTCTCTCTTGATGAGAAAGAGATTGTTGCAGCAATACAAAAGATTCCAGCGGGTAAACGACTAAGAGCTCGTTTAATGTTAGAAATTGCTGGAGATAGACAAAGTG
>JALWMN010000155.1 GCA_027083895.1 Campylobacteraceae bacterium | reverse complement strand
GTATTTATTTCATCTAAAAACAAAATTCCAAGGCTTTTTGGCTCTTTTGGTAAAAAGTTTGGCTGCGCCCACACAGCTTCGTTATTTTTATTATCAAAAAATGGAATACCTTTAAGGTCTGTTGGGTCAAGCAAAGAGAGCCTTAAATCGATAAATTCTAAATTTTTCTCTTTTGCAATCTGTTTTACAATAGATGACTTTCCAATACCAGGACTTCCCCAAATAAAGGTGGGAAGTTTTGCATCTATTAATTTAGCTAAAGACTCTTTTAACTCTTTTGCTTTCATTGTTTTCCTTTGGAAAAGCTTAAGTGGATTATAACTTTTTGCTTAACGGTTACACTATATCAGTTATCAATTAAACTCTATTTAAATATACTCTTTTTTCGAGACTTTTTGTAGAAATTTTTGGTTATTGCTCATGATTCTAAGAAGCTCGTTATCGAGCTTAAAGTAGTCAAGATACTCATCTTTAAGTGATGGATTTAGGGCTAAATATCTATTTATCTCTTTATTATCTAAATGAAAAAGCTCATCTAAAATCTCTTGAGGGGTATTTGGATTTGAAGCAATATATAGCTTTTGCTCATTTGTAGCATTTTTATAAAATTTACTAATTAACTTGCTGCTTAAATTTGGATTTTTGCATAAATTATCTACTACCTTAGAGCCATACTTTTTATATAAAGCCTCTAAATCACTGCTATTTAAAGCTTTATTAGAAGCTAGAGCAATATCAAGCTCTTCATTTTTGAATAAAAGTTCATCTTTAACCTCTAAAATATCTACATTGTTGGCTAAATAGTGTAGATAGTTTTTATCTTTAGCTTCAATAGCTTTTAATCTCTTTTTTGTAATTTTTTGATTTTCTAAAAGCTCTTTTGCTATAGCTCTATCTTTATCTAATAGGGTTTTAAAGATAGAGTCATCTAAATTTGGATTGATTGCTAGTTTTAGTAGAGACTCTTTATTTCCTCTAGTTAATATTTTTTTCTGTTGCTCTAAGTTTAAGGCACTATTTTGAGCTAAGAGAGTATCTAGTCTAGAGAGTTTTAGGTTAATAAAACTATCTACTAAATCGTTTGGAATATTTGGATTTACTGCGATAAATTCTCTAAGTTCTCTTGGCTTCCACTCCTCTTGTTTTCTAGAATTTATTGCAAAATTAGGCATTGTACTAAGTGCTTTTAGGACCTCAGGATTTGTACTAGTTAATGCTATCTCTAAAATTGTTGCAGGGGAGTGCATAATTTCGTGATGGTTAAAGTGGCTAAAATGTGGGTAGAATCGTTTTATAAAGCTAATTGTTACATCACGATTATCATCATTATCAAAAACCCCTTCATTATCCCAATTATAGAGATTAAAAAGTTTTAAAAATGTCTCATCATCAAAAGCTTTTACCTTTAAGAGCCTCTTTAGTCGCTCTTGGTTATTTGAGAGCTTTAGAGACATTAAAAGAGAGTTAGGTTTAAGAGATTTTACATAGAAATTTTCAAACTCTTCTAATTTAATTTCTGGTACTTTTTTTTCATAAAGCTCATAAGAGATTTGCTCTTCTAGCGGAGTTAAAATTGAGCTAAGTAGAGTTAAAGCTATATCTTGGCCTTCATATTTAAATATAGCATTAAGTCCTAGTTTAGAGCAAAATTTACTTAACTCATCTTGGGTAAAGTTGAATATTTTTCCTAAAAAGAGTAAATTTCTACCTTTATTATTTCTTAAAAGCTCTTCTAATTGTTGCAACTACTAAGTTCCTAAGAGAAAGTAGGCACCAACTGCAATGGCTGTCCCAATTACAAAGCGTTTGATCATAATACCAATTTGGTGACCTATTTGGCATGAGCTACACTGTCGATACTTTTTCGCCTCATATTGAGCATATATAAAGTAGACTATAAGGAGTATAATCGTAGCTATATAGCCAAATTTATCAAAAGTATAAATTTTTGCAACTGTTTCGTTACTCCAATTAAAAAACTTTTTAAAAAGTGGCGTTAGAAGCGAGAGTCCCATAAAGAATAGGAGTTTATCTAAAAAACTTGTTATATAATCTTTATTGCTAAAAGTTGGGCATACATCAGTTGAATAGGGCATTAGCCCTTTTCCAGCAAGTGCTTGTAGTACTTGTTCTCTATAGTTTTTATCAACTTTATCGAGTGGTGTTCCACCTGATAGGTAGTCTAGTTTTCTCTGAATTGTTGCTGAGAGTTCTTTATCTTCAACTTTTATACCATGTGACTTACCATTTCGATCTTCATAGAGAAGTTGAATCTTTTCATATCTTGGAACCTCTAATTCTATATCAGGGTAGTAGGATGTTTTTTCTTTACTAATGAAGTTGCCTTCTCTGCTAAGAATTCTCGGGTTGATAAGTTCCCAATACTCTCCATTCTCTTTTTTAATAATTACAATATTAAACGGATGTGCAACTTGTATAGCTGAAAGAGCTGTTAAGTTATTTGCCTCCATAGTCTCTTTCATATCATTTAGAAGTCTAGGGAGGCTCTCATCTTTGAAGTCTCTAACATCACTGCAGAGTAAAATACGATCATCAGGATATACTACGAGCTCTTTTACCATTAAAAGATCCTTGGGTAAGTCTTTTTAAAAAATAACATTTATTACATTTAAAAAAGACTTACTCTATTGAAGAGTAGATACTCCCTGTAAGAAGGGAGTAAAGATTAGTGGCTTTTTTTAACCACTAAAAGCATTTTAATATTTATAATAATGAATCTAATGATTTGCCAAAGTATGCAAGTTCTCATAAACTTTACAAATGGTGTTGGAACCATTGTTTCAAAGCTTGGTTCATAAGCTTTTACATGTTTTTCGATTGAATGATCTACAGATGCCATCTATTCTCCTTTTTTTCTTTTTTATTATTCTGGAATTAATGTCCAACCTGGCTTAAGTTGTGCTTTATAGATAAACATATAGTGTAGGATATGTTTAATCCAGTGTCCTGCAAGACCGATCTCACCAAATGTATAGTCTAAATCTCTACCAATTCCTGGGTATTTTTCAAAGTCTGGAACAACTGGGTAAACAGTAAGAGCTGCAGCTGTACCATCTTTAAAGCCTTTACCAGCAGAAGCAACACATGCTGCACCCATCTCTGCCATAGAAGCTTCATGAAGTTTAGCACCCTCACCATGTTTAATTAAATCAACAATTGATTTTGCAACAGTTTTACCTATAATACCAGATGGCATACCAGTTCTTGGTGGAGTTGGGTTGATTGGTGTACCATCAGGTGCACTCATTGGTTTAGAGATTAAGTGTGGTGGAGCAAATGCAATACCACAAGCAAAGATGTTTTTATATGTAGGGTTTTGGTAAGTTCTTGGCCAATCACTTGCTTTCCACTCTTCATAAGGTTTTGGGGTGTAGTCTGCATCAACTTTTAAGAAGCCATTTGGTGCAAAGATTGTATCTGTAATATCACTTCCATCTTTTCCGTATGCTTTTAAACCAACACCAGCAAATGGTGGAATAAGCATAGCAAAATCAAACTCCATTTCACCTTCCGTACCATCTAGCTGGATATACTCAAGTCTACCCTCTTCAACCTTTTTAACATGGGCACCTATAGTCCAGTTAACTCCTCTCTCAACAAAGAGTGATTCTGCAAAGAGTTTTGAGCTTGCTGCATAACCACCTCTTTTAATATGGAGGCCACCAATACCAAAGTCTCCTAAGAATGACTCATTTGAGATCCACTGAATATCTAGATTATCTCTTACACCAGCTTTTCTAGCCTCATGCTCAATATTAAAGATATACTCAAATGCTGCACCTTGGCATGTACACATACCATGCCCTGTACCAACTACAATTTTTTGTTTTTCAGTTTTTGCTTTTTCAAATACCTTTTTTAACTCACTACTTGCATGAACTGCATGGTCTGCTGTACAAACAGAGACAGTATGTGGTCCTAATTGACCATTTCCATCACCAAGTCCTGGTGTTGCATCAAAGTTTAGTTTTGGTCCTGTTGCATTAATTAGGTAATCATATTCAAGCTCTTCAGTTTGTCCCTCTTTTCCTTGCCCTGTGTACTCAATAGTGATAAATGGTTTATCGCTTCCCTCTTTACCTTCTGGGTGAATTGAGACAGCTTTTGCTTGTCTATAGTCAATTCCAGCTTTTGCATATACTGGTGCTAATGGGAAAACAACATCCTCTTTTTTCATTTGACCAACACCCACCCAGATGTTAGATGGAATCCAGTTCCAATTTGAATTTGGTGTAACTACTACAACTTCATGGTCATTTCCAAGCCATTTTTTTGCAAATGTAGCAGCGGTGTGTCCAGAAACACCTCCACCCATTACTACTAATCTAGCCATACTCTTCCTTTATAAAATTAATCTTTATACGCTTAAATTGTATTATAAGTATTATTAAAGTGTAATTAGAATGTTTGGTAATGGTAATAGGTTATTTAAACACTCTTTTTTCTGCTACTTTTTGATACTTTTTTGATAAAATGCTTTAAGAAAAATGAAAATGGAGTCTTTATGCTAAAAATTGGATCTTTTTTAACGTTAGTTTTTTCAGTAGTACTCTTTGCTTCTGAGTTTCATACTTCGATTTCATCGTCACCTAATAGGATTAATCCACTTTTAGCAACTGATAGTGCAAGTAGTGCAATTGCAGATTGGATCTTTAATGGATTGGTAAAGTTTGATAAAGATGCAAAGATTATAGGTGATTTAGCAAAGTCTTGGCACTTTGAAGATAACAAAACGCTTATTTTTGAACTGCGAAGAGATGTTCTTTGGCATGATGGAGCGAAGTTTAGCTCTAAGGATGTTATCTTTACCTATAATCTTTTAAAGTCTAAAAAGATAACGACTCCCTATTCGAGTGATTTTGATGAGGTTTTAAGTGTTGAGAGTTTGGGTATGTATAAAGTAAAGGTAACATATAAAAAGCCCTATTTTAAGGCTCTCTCTATCTGGATGATGGGGATACTGCCTGAGCATTTATGGAGAGATGAGAAGAATCCAATGCAGAGCAAGTTGAATAAATTTGCAATTGGTACAGGACCATATAAGATGACGAAAGCTTTTGAGGTGAATAAAAAGATAGAGTTAGTAGCCAATAGGAGCTATTATGAAGGAAAACCAAATATAGATAAACAGATTTTCCACTATGTTGGCGATGCTGCTACAGAGTTTTTGATGCTAAAGGCAAAGCAGTTAGATATTGGTGGACTCTCTCCATTGCAAGTAAATCGTCAAATCAATAGTGAGTTTAAAGAGAGCTTTAATATTTTTGAACGTCCATCAAATGGATATACCTACTTAGGTTTTAATTTACGCAAAAAACCTTTTAACAATCCAAGGGTAAGAGAAGCGATAGCTTTAGCTATCAATAAACAAGAGTTAATTGATCTGCTTTTTTTCTCTCATGGAAGACCATGTTATGGTCCATTTATGCCTGGAACGAATGCCTACCCGCAAGATTTAAAGCCACTACAGTACAACCCAGAGCGAGCCAAAGAGATACTCAAGAGCTTAGGGTATAGCAAAAGCCATCCACTTAGCTTTACGATCACAACAAATAGTGGCAACGATATACGTGTAAAAGCGGTTGAAATTATTCAGCAGCAGCTGTTAAAAGTTGGTATAGAGGTGAAGATTCGTGTTATGGAGTGGCAAGCATTTTTAAATACAGTAGTATTCCCAAGAAATTTTGATGCTGTTGTGCTTGGGTGGTCGCTTGGGCTTATACCAGATGCCTACTCTATCTGGCATAGCGATGGCGATAAAAAGGGTGGCTTTAACTTTGTAGGCTACCATAATAGTGAGGTAGACAAATTAATTACTCAAGCAAAGTCAGAGATAGATAGTAAGAAATTTGGTGCGATTTATCAAAAGATATTTAAGCTAATTGTGAATGATCACCCTTACATCTTTTTATATATACCAAATTCGATAACTGCAGTGAGTAAACGAATTGAGGGTGTTGAGCCTTCTATTATTGGTTTGCAACATAATTTTATTCATTGGAAGATTAAGGATTAATTAAAAGTTAAGAATTATGAGTTAAGAGTTAAGGATTTGTATGCAAAAGGTGATTTTATTTGATTTAGATGGTACATTAATAGATTCAACTGAAGCGATTTTAGAGAGTTTTCGTGTAGCTTTTAAAAAGTTTGGGAAGAGTGCACCAAGTAAAGAGGTAATTCTACCACAAATTGGGCATCCGCTTTTTGATATGTTTGTCAATTTAGGGGTGCCAGAGGAAGAGGCACAAAAGTATGTCGATGCTTATAAAGAGAATTATAGAAAAATTCATACAAAAAAGACAAAACTATTACCAAAAGCTAAAGAGGCGGTTGAGTTAGCATATAACAGTGGTGCAAAACTTGGAGTTGTTACAACTAAAACAGGCAAATACTCTATTGAACTATTAGAACATTTTGGATTAATGGATTACTTTAAGGTTTTAATAGGGAGTGAGGATGTTAAAAGACATAAACCGCATCCAGAACCAATAGATAAGGCTTTGAATAGAATGGGTGTTTCAAAAAGTGACGATATTGTGATGATTGGGGATACTTGCATGGATATGTTAGCAGCTAAAAGGGCGGGTATAGGGGCAGTTGCAGTTCCTTTTATCTATACACCGATTGAAGAGTTAAAAGTGTGTAGTATAGTAGTTAAAGAATGTATTTTTGAAGCAGTTAGTTATATTTTAGATAATAAATTGTAACAAAAAGGCTTATTTAAGTTCATTGTATTACAATAAATCTAACTTAAAAAAGTGATAGGAGTTGAAATGATAGAGATTCGATGGCATTCTCGTGCAGGTCAAGGTGCTGTTACTGGTGCTAAAGGGCTTGGCGATGTAGTTGCAAGAACGGGTAAAGAGGTGCAGGCATTTGCACTCTATGGTTCGGCTAAAAGAGGTGCAGCTATGCGTGCATATAATAGAATTGATGATAAGCAAATTATTAATCACGAAAAGCATATGTTGCCAGACTATGTACTTGTAATTGATCCAGCACTTGCATTTACTGATAATATTACTGAAAATGATAAACCAACAACAAAGTATATTATTACTACACATTTAAGTAAAGATGAGTTAATCTCTCAAATTCCAGAACTTCAAGATAAAAAAGATAGAGTTTTTGTTGTGGATGCAATTGGTATCTCTTTAGATACTATTGGTAGATCAATTCCAAATACTCCAATGCTTGGTGCTTTAATGAAGGTTTCAGGAATGTTTGAGTTAGATTTCTTTTTAGATTCTATGAAGAGTGTTCTAGCGAAATTCCCGCAAAAGATTATAGATGCGAATATGGAAGCGATGACTAGAGCATATAATGAAGTAAAATAAAGGATAGTGAATGAGCAGAGGTGTTTTAGCAACAGAGAAAAGAGGAGTTAGAGAGCTAGGTGCAGAAGAGTTTGTTGGTTGGGATGAGGTACAACAGGGTGTAGTGTTACCATCTTTTAATAGCGAACTTAAAGAGAATGTATCTCATATAAGACCTGAAGAGAGAGACTATTCTGATTTTAACTCATATACAGCAACTGTAGCATCTTGGCGTGTAATAAAGCCAGTATATAATAGAGATATCTGTATCGATTGCCAAAACTGTTGGGTTTGGTGTCCAGATACATCTATTATCTCAAGAGATAAGCAGATGCTAGGAATCGATTATGATCACTGTAAAGGGTGTGGTGTATGTGTTGAGGTTTGTCCTACAAATCCAAAATCGCTTTTAATGTTTGCAGAAGCTGAAGAGATTGATGAGGCTTTAGCTAAATGGCCTGAAAAGAAAAAGAAAGAGAATAAATAAGGATAGTACATGGCAGAAAAAATGGAATTAAAAGAAGTAGAAGTTTGGGATGGTAACTATGCTGCATCACAAGCATTAAGACAAGCTCAAGTAGATGTCGTTGCAGCATATCCAATTACTCCTTCAACTCCTATTGTTGAAAATTATGGAGCATATGTGGCTAATGGCTATGTTGATGGCGAATTTGTAATGGTAGAGAGTGAACATGCGGCAATGAGTGGTTGTGTTGGTGCAGCTGCAGCTGGTGGTAGGGTAGCAACTGCAACAAGTTCGCAAGGTTTTGCGTTGATGGTAGAGGTACTTTACCAAGCAAGTGGTATGAGACTACCAATTGTTATGACTGTTGTAAACAGAGCGTTAGCATCTCCACTCAATGTTCGTGGAGATCACTCAGATATGTATTTAGGTAGAGATAGTGGATGGATTCAGTTAGATGCATTTAATGCACAAGAGGCATATGATTTAACACTCTGTGCATTTAAAATTGGTGAAGACTTAAGAGTTCGCCTCCCAGTTATGGTGCATCAAGATGGCTTCTTAACTTCACATACAGCTCAAAATGTCCATACATTAAGTGATGATGAAGCATACAAATTTGTTGGTGATTATAAGCCACATGAGGAGATGTTGGACTTCTCAAAACCTGTAACTTATGGTGCTCAAACAGAGGAAGATTGGCACTTTGAGCATAAAGCAAAGCAGCATAAAGCTTTAATTGAGTCGCGAGAAGTTATCGAAGAGGTATTTGCAGAGTTTAAAAAGCTAACTGGTAGAGAGTATAAAAGAGTAGAGAGCTATATGATGGATGATGCAGAGGTTGCAATTGTAGCTTTAGGAACAACTGTAGAGACTGCTAGAGTTGCAGCGCAGCAGCTTAGAGAAGAGGGAGTTAAAGCTGGAGTTGTGGCTCCAAGGGTCTTTAGACCATTCCCATTTGATGATATAAGAGATGCACTTGAAAATACTAAAGCAATTGCAGTACTTGATAGATCTGCTCCAATGGGTGCTATGGGCGCATTATTTAATGAAGTTAGTGCAGCACTCTATACAACTCCAAATAGACCGTTAGTAACAAATTTTATCTATGGTTTAGGTGGTAGAGATTTCTCAGTAGAAGAGGCAAAAAGAATCTTTAAAGAGCAAAAAGCCCATGCTGATGCTGGATATATTACTACACCAATTCAGCAATTTAGCGGTGTACGTGGTCCAAAACTTGGCTTTTTTGAAACAAAAAGGGGTAAATAATGGCAATTACAAATATTAAAAACTTAAAAGAGTTCTCAACTGTTAATGAGAGATTTGAGGGTGCACATCTACTTTGTCCTGGATGTGCACACTCTATGATTGTAAGAGAGTTAATGAATGCAACTGATGATAATTTAGTTATTGCAACAAATACTGGGTGTTTAGAGGTTTCTACTGCAGTCTATCCATATACATCTTGGGATACTAGCTGGATTCATATTGGCTTTGAGAACGCGGCAACTGCAGTTGCAGGAGCTGAGGCTATGTATAAAGCAAGAAAGAGAAAAGGAACTCTAAAAGATCCAGATGCTCCAGTGAAGTTTGTTGCATTTGGTGGGGATGGTTCTACTTACGATATTGGTTTTCAGTGGTTAAGCGGTGCAGTTGAAAGAGGTCACGATTTTACCTATATATGTTTAGATAATGAAAACTATGCAAATACTGGAGGGCAGAGAAGTTCTGCAACACCTACTGGTGCACATACTTCTACTGCTCAAGCTGGTCGTGTAAGTTATGGTAAAAAGCAGAAGAAGAAAGATTTAGTTGCAATTATGGCAGCTCATGGTGCACCGTATGTTGCACAACTTTCGCCAAATAAATGGAAATCTATGGCAAAAGGTTTCCAAAAAGCTTTAGAGACTGAAGGACCTTGCTTTATTAACACAGTTTCAGCGTGTACAACAGAGTGGAAGTTTGACCCAAAAGATACAATCCATATAACAGACCTTGCAACAGATAGCTTAATGTTCCCAATTTACGAAATTATTAATGGAACTGAGCTAAACATTCTTTATAGACCAAAGAATATTATTCCTGTAGAGGAGTATTTAGCTGCTCAAGGAAGATATAAACACCTATTTAAACCAGAAAATCGTCATATTATTGAGCAGATCCAAAAAGAGGTTGATGAGAAGTGGGAGTATCTTCAAAGAAGAGAGGAGGCGAGAGTATAATCTCACCCCTTATCTCTATACTACAAATTAATTACTCTAATTAACCAATATTTCTTTTATTTCACTACACTACATTTTTTAAGTAGAAGATTCTAGAAATGATCTATGTCAATAATCTTAAGAAATTTTTAGTTAAAATAGTTACTATAAAAATTTAAAGGAGTCTCTATGAACAGATTTTTAAAAGTTGGTTTAATTGCAACAGCTGCAGCAATGCTTTTAGCTTCGCCACTAAGTGCCAAAAAGATTAAATGGAAATTGGCTGAGACTTGGCCATCTACTCTAACTCCGCTTGCTTCACCACCTGCAAAATTGGCTGCACTAATGAAAGAGATGAGTGATGGCGAGTTTATTATTAAGGTAGAGGGAAAAGAGAAACATAAAGCTCCACTTGGAATTTTAGATATGGTTAAGGGTGGCCAGTATCAGATGGGTCATAGTGGCTCGTACTACTGGAAAGGTAAAGATATTAATACTGTATGGTTTACAACAGTACCATTTGGTATGACACCATCTGAGCAGTATGCATGGTTTTACTATGGTAATGGTAAAAAGTATATGAAAGAGGTTTACGATAAGTTTGGTGTCTATAACTATCCTGGTGGTAATACAGGCAACCAGATGGGTGGTTGGTTTAGAAAAGAGATTAAGAGTGTTGAGGATCTAAAAGGCCTTAAGATGAGAATTCCAGGACTTGCTGGTGAAGTTATGGCAAAATTAGGTGTTAATGTAACAAATATTCCAGCTGGAGAGCTCTATACTGCTCTAGATAGAGGTACCATTGATGCACTAGAGTGGGTAGGGCCAGGTATGGATATTAAAATGGGGTTCCATAAAGTTGCTAAATACTACTACACAGGATGGCACGAACCGGCAAGTGAGATGCAGTTTTTAGTAAATAAAAAGGCATTCGATAAATTGCCTAAAAAGTATCAAGTAATGCTCGAGACTGCAATGAAAGCAGTATCTATGGATATGTATATTGAAAACTTTGCAGCTTCGACTGAGGCATGGGCGAAGATGAAAAAAGAGTATCCAGATATTAAGGTAAAAACATTCCCAAAACCAGTTATGGAAGCACTGAAAAAAGCAGCTGATGAAGTGTATGAAGGGTATGCAGCAAAAAATCCTAAATTTAAAGAGATCTATACAGACTATAAAGCATTTATGAAAAAGGCTAGAGATTGGTCGATGATGAGCCAATATTATTATTTAAATACTTCTAAGGAGTTAGAGGCTACAAAATAATAATCCGCTTTTTTGCGGATTTATAAAATTCTGA
The DNA here is from genome assembly GCA_027083895.1 of Campylobacteraceae bacterium. Lineage (GTDB taxonomy): Bacteria > Campylobacterota > Campylobacteria > Campylobacterales > Sulfurovaceae > JAADEQ01. The sequence continues at coordinate 1,752 of JALWMN010000155.1, read as the reverse complement.
ATTAAGAATTAAGAGTTAAGAATTAAGAGCTGTAAAATCGTAATTTTTAACCTTTAGTTTTTCAAAAGGAAAAGAATGCTTCTAAAACTAGAAAAAATCACCGATAAAATAATCGATTTTGTTGGAAATATCACTGCATTTTTACTTGTTTTGATGATTGTAAATGTGGCTTATGATGTCTTTATGCGTTATGTTTTACATAATAGCTCAATTGCAATGCAAGAGTTAGAGTGGCATCTTTTTGCAGTGATTATGCTTTATGGAACAGGATATGCTTTGCGACACAATGCCCACGTAAGAGTCGATTTTTTATACGATAGATTCTCTGCAAAAAAGAAGGCTTGGGTAAATATTTTAGGAACTATTCTCTTTCTATTGCCTCTAACACTTTTGGTTATTTATGGTTCTATTGAGTTTGTAATGGACTCTTATACTACAAATGAAATTAGTGAAGATCCTGGTGGTTTGCCATATAGATGGATTATAAAAGCACAAATTCCTTTTGCATTTATCTTTTTGATACTAAGTGCTTTTAACTTTTTTTTGCATAATGTAAATGTATTAAGGGGAGTAGAAGAGCCTTTGCCTAAAGAGGAGGATGAATTATGATTGGTATAGTAATGTTTTGTGCTGCACTAATTATGTTAGTACTTGGTTTTCCAGTAGCATTTACATTTGGTGCAGTTGCAATCTACTTTGGGCTAGGAGCATCATATTTAGAAATTATCCCAGATGGTGGAACAATGTTAGAGTGGTGGGAAGAGTTTCTCTCGATGTTTTCTATGATGCCATTTAGAATATACTCTATTATGACTAATAAAATCTTAATGGCAGTACCACTATTTATTTTTATGGGTATTGTTTTACAAAAGAGTGAATTAGCAGAGAGACTATTAGAGTCTATGGGTACACTCTTTGGCAAGGTGAGGGGAGGTTTGGCAATCTCTACTGTTTTAATTGGTGCACTTTTGGCTGCTTCTACAGGAGTTGTAGGTGCTAGTGTAGTTGCTATGGGAGTTATATCGTTGCCAATTATGTTAAAAAATAGATATGATAAAGCTCTAAGCTGTGGAACAATTTGTGCCTCTGGAACATTGGGACAGATTATTCCACCATCTATTGTACTTATTATCTTAGCAGATGTATTCCAATTGCCAGTTGGAGATCTATTTAAAGCTGCAGTGCTTCCTGGGTTAGCATTAGTTGGAGTCTATATTATTTATATCTTAATTGTCTCTTTTATTAAACCAGATGTTGCACCAGCATTAAGACAAGAATTAGAAGTAACTTACTCTACAAGTGTTAAAAAAGCTCTTATTGCAATTATTCCACCACTTACACTAATTATTTTAGTGCTTGGCTCTATTTTTGCTGGTATTGCAACGCCAACAGAATCTGCATCTTTAGGAGCCTTAGGGAGTTTAATACTTGCTGCAATGTATAAAAAGTTAAATTTTGCTTTGGTTAAAGAGGCTTCTTTAGAGACAGTTAAAACTACTTCTATGGTATTTGCAATTTTAGTAGGAGCAACAGCCTTTTCGATGGTATTTACCTATAGTGGGGCAGATGAGATTGTAGAGCAGTTTATGACAAATCTTCCAGGTCAAAAGTGGGGCTTTATAATTTCAGCAATGCTAATTATAATGTTTTTAGGTTTCTTTATTGATTTTATCGAAATATCATATATAGTTGTGCCAATTCTTTTGCCAATTGCTCAAACTATTGGCATAGACCCGCTATGGTTTGCAATTT
>JALWMN010000154.1 GCA_027083895.1 Campylobacteraceae bacterium | reverse complement strand
TGGTTTAAAAACAAGAAAATGGGAAGAGGTAAAACCAAGCCTTAAGAATATGGTTGAGGCAGTAAAAATTGTACGAGAACAACTTTAGTATAGAAGATAGGCTACACTTTGTAGCCTACTGATGCTTTTATTAATATCTTTTCTTCATTTACTGCCTATTTTTTAAGCAAGTAGAGTATACACTAACAATAAAAAGGCCAAGAGTGTTTATTGTTAGTAATTCTAAAATCGTTAATAATATCTACCAGTCACTACAATCTACGAAAGATCTTCGTGTCTCTTCTATTCTTTATGGAGAAGCCTATACAGGAAAAAGAACATTAGTTAAAAAACTCTACCCTAATTCGGTTTGGGTTGATGGTAATAAACTTGAAGATGTCTTAAATGCACTAGGTAACTACTCTCAAATAATCATAACTAACTATGAAAAGATAGCCAATATAGATGCAATTAACTTTAATAATAGTAGTGTTATTGCAATCTATAATAAAAAGAGTCTCGACCCCCGATTAAAGAGTAAATTTGCATTTATCTATAGAATGCCATCACTCTCTGAAAGAGTTGAAGATATTGAGCTTTTTACGAAACTCTATCTTCAAGAGGCTCGAGAACTCTTTAACCTCTCTTCTGATGTTATAGTAACAAGTGAAGATATCGACCTATCAGAAAATTTTCGCTCTCTAAAGAGATCAATCTATAAATATCTTCTCTTAAAGCAACTCTCTAACGATGATTTAAACTATGCATTAGAGCACTATTTTGAAAAACATTATAAAGGTTCAAACGTATATAAAGAGATGCTTAAAGTATTTGAAAAACCTCTACTGCGAATTGGACTCAAACTATACAAATCACAACTTAAACTTGCTGATATTTTAGGCATCAATAGAAACACATTAAGGAAGAAGATCAATGAATACTCTTGATTTTGAATTTCTAGTCAATATGGATAACAATCCTCTTATTGTCTTTAATCCAAATGGGAAAATTATATATCTTAATAATAGTGCAGAGATACTTATGGGGTATGTCTCTAGTTCAGAGATCTACAATTTAGCCCTAAATAATGCACCAAAAGAGTATGGTGTTAAAAATAGTAAAATGGAGCTTGTGTATGACCATTTAAACTTTTATAGTATCAGTGTTGGCTACAAGAGTGATGAATGGATCGCTATTAAGCTCTACTTTCGGCCTCTTTCGAAAAAGTATGCAAATGGTGATACAAAACAGCATATTTTAACTGATATTAATAAGATGCTAAGTGTAGCAATCTACCAATTTACTATCGATAAAGATATAGATATTCAACTCTTTGCAGATGGTGACCTGCCACATACTATGCTCAATCAAAATGAGTTTTTAAAGCTTTTACGCATAACTCTTTCGACTTTTAGCAATTGCAAATCGTTACATATATCGTTAAAATTAGGCATTGGTGAGCATCTAATTATTAATAATAACTCTTATAAGATTGCAATCTTAAAATTTAAATCAAACACTCGAGAGAGAAAAGAGGATAAAGAGATTGACGAGTTAGCAAATCGACTCTGTATAGTTCCCAATATTCAAGCTAAAAGTATCTCTTTTGATATACCTCTTATACAAGAGTAATAGCTATTTCATTGTATCAATATACATCTTATGGCGTCTCTTAAGCTCTTCTTCTTTCTCTCTATCGATCTTTCCACTCTCAATTGCACTCTCTAAAAGCTCAATTCGCTCAATTAGGTAATGAAAGAGATCTTTATCGATATCTGGCATAATATTGTGTTTGAGTGGCTCTTTATTATCGATTCGTTTTGTTACATGAGCAGGAATTCCTACTGCAGTAGACTCAGGTGCAACATCTTTAATCACAACAGAGTTTGCCCCAATTTTTGCCTCTTTCCCAACTCGAATATTACCTAAAACTTTCGCACCAGCTCCAATTGTTACACCATCTTCAATTGTTGGATGTCGCTTTCCTTTTGAAAGGCTCACTCCACCTAGTGTCACTTGCTGATAGATTAAAACATCATTGCCAACTTCGGCTGTTTCACCAATAACGACACCCATAGCATGATCGATAAATACCCTTCTGCCTATTTTGGCTCCTGGATGGATATCAACATTCGTTAAAAATTGCCCAACTGCTGAAATAAACCTCGCAATAAGTTTAAACCCCTTCTGATAAAAAAGATGTGCAACTCTATAAAAAAAGAGTGCCCAAACACCTGGATAGTTAAAAAAGAGCTCAAACTTAGAATTTAATGCTGGATCATTTCGCTTTACAGTTTGAAAATCTTCTATTATTACTTGCAATAATCCCATAATCCTAACCTCTACATGCTTGAATTGTTTTAAGATAACTATTTTCACTCAGATAGAGATAGAGCTTACCTAGGAGTCTCTCTTTCTCCTCTTCAACCAAAGTCGACTCCTCAATATTACTCTTAAGACGTTTATCTATAAGCCCAATATCATAATCCAAATCATCTAAGATATCCATTAAATTTTGTGCTTCAAGTATCGATTCTATCGAATAGTCTCCATTCTCTTTAAATCGAATAGTAGCTTCAGTTGGATGTGTAAAGAGATTATGTTTCATTCCCAAAACCTCTTGGTAGGCTCCTACTAAAAAAAAGCCCAAAAAGTACTCTTCCTCCTCTACATTTATATCGTGAAGCTTTAGTGGTGCATTAGCATTATAGGCAATCTCACCATCGCTATCGCAAGTAATATCCCAAATTGCAGCTGCTTGGGTAGGAGTTTGTGACAGATGCGAAAGAGGCACTATTGGAAAGTGCTGTCCTAATCCCCAAAAGTCTGGAAGTGACTGGAAGATAGAGAAATTAACAAGATACTTCTCTTGTATCTTATCTTCAATCTGCTTAAGATCCTCTCGACCTTTGGTATCTAAGAGGGCAATTGCTTTTTTAATAATTAAATTAACTAAAATCTCAGTATTAGAGCGATCCTCCAAATCAATATACCCCAAATCAAAGAGTGTTAACAGACTCTCTAAATGGTCGATTGCATCATGTAAATACTCTCGTGCATTTGTCTTTTCTATTGATGTATAAAGATCATACAGCTCCTCGATTAAAGGAGGATTCTTCTCTTTAAGTAGTAAAGATTTTTCATGATACTCTTGAGAAAAAAGCTCAAGTACCGGTGCTACTAATACTGCATGGTGTGCAGCTATAAAACGTCCCGACTCAGTATATATATTTGGCTCTTTAACTCCTTTATTTTTTGAGATCTCCTTCATTAAAAAGACAACATCATTTGCAAACTCTTTAATTGAGTAGTTTCGACTATGGTTCTTAGCAACTTGAGAATACTCAACCGCTAAACCACCCCCAATATTTATTGATTCAAGACTCTTTGCTCCTCTCTTTTTCAAATCTGCATAGATATTTCCAGCCTCTCTTAGTGCTTTTTTGAGAGGTCCAATCTCTTCCATCTGAGAACCTATATGAAAGTGAATCATCTTAAACTGCTCTAAAAGCCCCTCTTCTCTTAATATATCACATGCAATCAAAAGCTCAGTAGATGTTAAGCCAAATTTAGAGCTATACCCTCCACTCTTTGACCATACCCCAATACCTGAACTATGCATCCTTATTCTCATACCAATATTTGGAATTTTACTATCTGAAAAACTGCTAGCAAACTCTTTATGCACCTCAATAATTGTCTTTAACTCATTAAGCCCCTCAATTGTAACAGTAATATTATGTCCACTCTTTGCAGCAATAAAACAAAGAGCTATCATCTCTTTATCTTTAAAACCATTTACAGTAATTGGTGCACCAAGTGGCGTTTTAGCCATGGCTATAATAAGTTCAGCTTTACTCCCAGCCTCAAGTCCATAGTTATACTCTCTAGAACACTCTACAACTTCATTTACAAAATTGGGGAATTGATTAACTTTGAGCGGAAAAACAGCATTAAAACTCCCACGATAACCAAACTCTTCAAAGGCTCTTGTAAACTCTCCAAAGAGGAGATCTATCTGCTTTTTAATAAGGTGTGGAAAACGTAAAAGGATTGGTCCTTTATAGCCTCGGTTTCGTATCTCATTAATAATATCTAAAAGCGAAGGACGATTTGCATAATTAACAACTACTCTATCTCCCTCAATAGCGAAATTACCACTCCCCCAAATTGGCAAACCATAGTTACTCTTCACTACCATACTCCTTGAAAGTCTCAATTTGGATTATACTAAAAAAATCATTTCTTTCACTACAACAAATAAGTTTCTTTTAAAAAAGAGATTAAAAAAGATAAATTGATCAAAATCTGCCTTACTTTTATAAAAAAGAGCTATAATAGTTAATGAAGAATTAAAAGTATAACTCTTATTGCAACAAGCTACAAAATTGTACTACTGCACAAAAAGATCTATTTAAACTCTTCTTCGATAATTTTTATAAAAAAGGTTAACAATGTCTAATATTTTTGAAGGTACAGTAAAGTGGTTTAATGATGAAAAGGGGTATGGATTTATCTCTCAAAATAATGGAGAGTCTGATCTATTTGTACACTACCGTCAAGTAAATAACCCAAGTGGTGGACGTGTATCACTCCAAGAGGGCCAAAAGGTCACTTTCGAAATATCACAAGGGCCAAAAGGTCTCCAAGCAGAGAATGTAACTGTATATTAAACCAAAAAGTTGCCCTCTGTGGCAATTTATACTCCTATTTATGAACAATACTCCTTTTTTCTATTGTATCCACTAAAAAACTATGAATTGAATGGAAGCTTTACAATTCTAGCAAATCTTGCAAAAAAAATTATCCCAAATTTTGTATTAGAATTAGCAAAGATTTGGTAAATGCTTTGGTTATGGGTGTTTACAAAAAACTGTGCTAGTGTGGGCTCCCTTCGGTCACGAGGTTAACCAATAGGTTAATTGATGGATTTTTGTGAATACCCATAGCTAAATAATTTAATCTCTAATGCAAATTCTGGGTTGAAGCAATCTTGTAGTAAAGAAGATTCTACTCCAATAGTTAGGAGTAGAAAAAAGATTAAAAATTTATGCAGGTATTACAGAGACTCTCTTCTTATTTTTGCTAACATTATCAAATGCAACTGTTCCCTCAATAAGTGCATAAAGAGTATGATCTCTCCCCATCCCTACACCTTTTCCAGGCACAACTTTTGTACCTCTTTGACGTAAAATAATATTTCCAGGAATCACCTTTTCACCACCAAACTTTTTTACACCTAATCTTCTTCCCGCTGAATCACGGTTATTCTGTGTAGATCCTTGCCCTTTCTTATGTGCCATTATTTAACTCCTTTATCTATTTATAGCCTATTTACGCAATAGTTGTAATTCTAACTCTTGTAAAGTCTCTTCTAAAGCCTCTTTTTACTTTAGAGTCTTTTCTTCTTCTCTTTTTGAAAGTGATCACTTTTTTATCTCTACCTTCATTAATCACTTCACCCTTTACTACAGCACCCTCAACAAATGGTGTACCTACTTTCAATTCACCATCATTAATAGCCAAAACCTCTTTAAATTCCACCTCACTCTTTGGTTCTAAGCCCATCTTATCAAAACAGATAATATCACCCTCTTGAACTTTAAACTGCTGACCACTTGCTTTAATAATCGCATACATTCTATTACCCTTTATTGTGTCTTCAGACTAATTAGTGCGGCATTATAACTAAAAGCGAATTAAATATTTTTTAAAAAAGTCTCTTTTTGTTATTTTTTGTAAAGTAATTGGTAACTTCTACTCTAAAAAACTAATGATTCCAGCTGTAACAGCTACATTTAACGATTCAACACCTCTATTCATTGGAATTTTTAATGCAGTTGTAGCAATTTGAGCAATCTCTTCTGATACACCCTCTGTTTCATTACCAAGAATAAAAATTGCTCGCTGAGGGATTATATAGTCAAAGAGACTCTCTTTTGCTTCCAATGATAAATTAATTATTTCAGCCCCATGTAATTTAAACTCATTAAGTGACTCTTTAAGTGCATTTGTATATATAATAGGTATCTTAAAGAGTGCACCTACACTTGCTTTAATTGTAAGTGGTGATACAAGAGATGCTGTCCCCCTCTTAGATATAATAATTGCATCAATTTTTCCTGCAGCACAAGAGCGAATTATCATACCAAGATTTTGTGGATTTGTAACACCATCTATAGCTAAAATTCTATATCTTTTATAAGAAGTAAAATCGCTACTCTCTTTAAAGTTCTCTAAAATAATATCCAAGGCAACACCTTGATCTTGTTTTCTATTTTTGGAGATATAACTTAAACTTTGGCGATCATGGTACTTTATCTCAACACCTCTTTGTTTGGCTGCCTTTATGATTGCATGTAGCTTAGGTGAAAACTTATTGCTCTTGGATAAATGCAGAGCATAGACTTTAAGATCTTGCTCCTCTAAAGCTTCTAATACTGCATTTCTGCCATAAATAGTAAGTAGATTTTTTGGTAGTGCCATAGTTTATAGTATATTTCGTAAAATTATTGCATAGTGCATTATAAAGAGATTAAGAAAGAATATAAGCAGTGAGGAACCTCGTGAAAGTACATTTTGCAACTTTGTTCTCTCTTTTCCGTTTGTCTTATAGGCAATAACAAAATGGATCAGTGTTGCAACACTCAAAATTGCTACAAGAATTGCTTTATTTATAACAGCAGATGAAATCTCAGATCCATTTGGATGCATAAGCAAATTAAAGAGGCCATAGTAGTTACCTAAAAAGAAGCCACTTATTAAAAGTGCTATCAATGAAACAAGTTCAAACCAACCAAATATTGGACCAATATGAGGATAAACCTCTTGTTGTGCTCTCTTATCACGAAGTGCAACTCCAAGAATAAACATAAATACAGAACCACCAATCCATGAAATTGCCATGATAAGGTGAATATGAAACATACTCTCTTTTAAAAAAGTCATACCGCCCCTTAATTATCGATTTTAAGTACTGCCATAAATGCCTCTTGAGGTACTTGAACTTTTCCAATTGCTTTCATTCTCTTCTTGCCAGCCTTTTGCTTCTCTAGAAGTTTTCTTTTTCGTGTAATATCCCCACCATAACATTTAGCCGTAACATTTTTGCCCATCGATTTCACATTGGTTCTTGCAATTATTGTATTTCCAATACTTGCTTGTATAGCAACTTCAAATAGTTGTCTAGGAATTAGCTCTTTTAACTGATTCACAAATGCCAAACCTCTCGTTCGAGCCTTCTCTTTAGGTACTATAATACTTAACGCATCAACCACTTCACCTGCAACTCGAATATCTAATTTAACAAGATCGCCAGGTCTATAGCCAATTGGTTCATAATCAAAACTTGCATACCCTTTAGTCATCGACTTTAATTTATCATAAAAGTCCATTACAATCTCATTCATTGGAATATCATACTCTAAAAGCACCCTATTCTCGTTAATATAATCCATCTTTACTTGGATCCCTCGGCGATCATTTAAAAGCTTTATAAGATTTCCAACAAACTCTTTTGGAGTAAGAATAGTTGCTTTTACATAGGGCTCAAAAATTGTATCTATCTTAGAAGGATCTGGTAGCTCACTTGGATTTTGCACCACCACCTTCTCACCATCAGTTTTTAATACCTCATAAACAACAGTAGGAGCAGTTGCAATGAGATCCAAATTAAACTCTCTCTCAAGCCGCTCTTTTACAACCTCCATATGGAGCATTCCTAAAAATCCAACTCTAAAACCACTTCCTAGTGCAAGAGAGCTTTCAGGTTCAAAAGCAAGAGCAGAATCATTTAATTTTAACTTATTCAAAGCATCTCTTAAATCTTCAAACTTATCTGTCTCTATTGGATAGAGCCCTGCAAATACAAATGGTTTTGCGGGTTCAAATCCTGGAACTGGCTTGGCAGTTGGATTTTTAGCATCTGTAATTGTATCTCCAACCTTTAATCCCTCAACACTCTTTAATCCCATAACAACAATACCAATTTCACCCGTATTAATCTCATCTGTTTTAATTGGTGAAACTGGATTTGGATACATCAAATCCAACACTTGATGCTCCTCATTTGTCCCCATTATCTTAACCATCTGTCCCTTTTTAATAGAACCATCAAAAACACGTACAAGTGCCAAAGCACCTAAGTAGTTATCAAACCAACTATCATAAATTATCGCTTTTGTAGGAGCATCCTCATCGCCAGATGGAGCTGGAATTCTATCGACAATAGCATCAATTAACTCTTTTACTCCTTGTCCTGTCTTTGCAGAGATAAGATTATGCTCAGTACAATCTAAACCTATTGCTTCTTCAACCTCTGCTAATACCCTATCTGGATCAGCACTTGGAAGATCTATCTTATTAACTACTGGTAATAGTTCTAGATCATTCTCGAGTGCAATGTAGACATTTGCTATTGTTTGTGCTTCAACACCTTGAGCAGCATCGACAACCAAAAGTGCCCCTTCACTTGAAGCAAGTGAACGACTCACCTCATAACTAAAATCGACATGTCCCGGTGTATCAATAAGGTTTAAGACATACTCCTCTCCATCTTTTATATAATTAAGCCGTACACTTTGAGCTTTGATTGTAATTCCACGCTCCCTCTCTATATCCATAGTATCCATAATCTGTGCACTCATCTTACGTTCACTCACTGCACCACACTCTTGAATAATACGATCAGCAAGTGTAGATTTTCCATGGTCTATATGGGCAATTATAGAGAAGTTTCGTATATTACTCTGTGGAACCTTTTTTGACATCCCTATTCCTAATTAAAGATTAAAGAGTGAATTAACACTCTCATTATTGTTAATTCTTCGAATCACTTCACCTAGAAGATTTGCTGTGCTTAGTACCTTAATTTTTGGCGATGGCTCTTTGAGTGGAATTGTATTAGAGACCCACAACTCATCTATTGCTCCACTATTAATTCGCTCATAAGCTGGACCAGAGAGAACCGGATGAGTACAGCATGCCATGACTGATGTTGCACCATGCTCTTTTAAAGCCCTTGCACCCTTAACCATTGTTCCAGCAGTATCAATCATATCGTCAATTAAGATTACATCTTTCCCTTCAACATTTCCAATAATATTCATAACCTCAGCTTCATTCGCCTTTTGACGCCGTTTATCTACAATTACCATATCGAGTCCTAAACGCTGTGCAAAGTATCGAGCACGTGCTACACCACCAATATCTGGTGAAGCAATAATTGGATTTTTAAGATCTTTATTACGAATATGCTCTATAAAGAGTGCAGCACCATAGAGATTATCGACTGGAATATTAAAAAATCCCTGAATTTGCGAAGCATGTAGATCAATTGTAACAACTCTTGTCACACCAGCAACTTCTATCATATCTGCAACAAGTTTTGCTGAAATTGGCACTCTTGGTGCAGCTTTTCTATCTTGCCTTGCATATCCATAATAGGGTATTACTGCTGTTATCGAGCGTGCAGAAGAGCGTTTAAGTGCATCTACCATAATTAAAAGCTCCATTAAGTTTGCATTTGCAGGTGCTGATGTTGGCTGAATTATATAGACATCTTTTCCACGAACCGACTCAGCTATCTGAATATTGATCTCACCATCAGAGAATCTATTAATTATTGCTTTTGAGAGTGGTACCTCTAGATACTCAGAAATCTCCTCTGCAAGTTTTGGATTTGCCGTTCCAGAAAAAATCATATAATCGCCCATTCATTTACCTTTAATATAATATTTTTCGAATTTTACTACAAATTGCTTATCTTCTTGCAATTTTTCTAGAAATATCCTCAAGAACTCTACCAAATAGTATAGATAGTGTTTTAACAATCTCTTCGCTACTCTCTCCACACACTTGTGCATATCTAAAGTTTCTCTCATCTACTACATTACCATGCATCTTTTTAATAAAATAACTTCCAGAAATAACTGCACTACCATCTTTATAGATGAACTCATCAAGATAGATTCGCAGTATATACCCCTTGGTGGCTTTAAACTCCCATGGATAGAGGAAAACATTTGGAGTATGCAGACTTCTCTTAAGAGCCTCTATTGTATTTTGTGTTAGCATTTTACTTGGTATACTTGCAAAATGAGCATCAATTTTATAAAGTTTAGTCCCCTTTTCAACTAAAATCTTATCACTATTTAAATACTCAGGTACTTTAACCTCAGCAACCCCCAATACCGAATGAAACTCTCCTGCATTAGCTACATGAGGTGTTGGAATAATATATTCCACTTTTTTACTGCTACATCCCACAAAAACAAACAATAAAACAATAAGATAGAACACTCTCATATTAATCTCCAAAAATGAGTGAATTTGGTTTTTTATTGAGTTTATAGAGCAACTCATTTGTGGTACTAGTAAGATTATGCAACTCATTTAAAAGCCTATCTATCTTCTCTTTAAAGAGTGAATGCTCACCATAACTCTCTAAAAGTGAGTTTAATTGATTTAAGCTTCGATCAAAATCTCTCAAACTCTTATCGACACTCTTTCCAATATTTTGAAACTCTCGCTTTGAGACAACTCTATTTAGACTCTTAACAACCTTATTTGCATCTGCTAAAAGTCTATCGAGCTTCTTAATAGGTGCTTTTGTATCCTCTAAAAGGGAATTGATGTTAGATACAACTTTATCAAACTCTATACTCTTAATCTTCTTAGAAATATCTTTAAGGCTCGAAAGAAGATCTGTATTCATATACTCTTGCGTAGGCAAAATATAAGCTTGTAGCCTCTTATCAAAGAGTAATGGTGTAGTGATATTGTTTTCCTTTAACTCAATTATAGATTTATTAATTAAAAAATTTGGCTTTTGTAGTGTTGCTACGATCCCATTCTCTACCAATTTTTTAAAATTTTTGAATCCATCTTTACTATTACTACTAAAATTAGAGACATCAATTTTGCCTCTACACTCAGCCTCAAAATTTTGAAGTTTTGCATTATAGTAGATCTTTAGACTCTCTAGCTTTCCAATCTTAAAACCTTTATATTTAATAATAGTATCACTCTCCAAAGAGGAGACATCACCCCTAAAACTCAAAGCAATATTTTTATAATTTGGCTTTGCATAACCAACTTTTTTCTCTTTAGCATCAGTTGCACTACGATAAAGCTTATATATTTTACTAAAATCTTTTGTATAGTTTTTATCAAAATCAGTATCAAATGCTATTGCACCAAGGAGTAAAATTGGAAGAGGTGCAATATTTACCTCTAAACGATTATCAGCTAACTTTAAATCCATCAAACTCTGTACCCAAAATTTACTTGAACTATTGATTAAGTCGCCATACTCTTTATAGACTCGCAATACTATTATTAAATCCTTACTAGCTAAATCCAACTCTAAATTATCAATCTCACCAACCTTGACCCCCTTAAAGTAGAGTGGTGTACCTACCTTTACCTGCACAGGGAAACTAGCTCGCACAACATAGTAGTAACCACTATTCATATCGATAAATGGATTATCTAATCCAATAAAGGTTCTCTTCTTCTTTTCTCCTCTCTTTGCATACATATAGATATATGAACCACTCAAAAGCGTATCTAAACCCCTAACACCAGAATAGTCAACCTCTGGTTTAACCACCCAAAATTTAGTTGTTTCATTTAAAAATGCCTCTGCATCTTTATTGACTCGAGCATAGACAATAACACCTTCTGTTTTATTATCTATCTCTATTCGAGTAACCTTTCCTACAGGAACATCTCGAAACTTTATGACACTCTGTCCTGCAACTAAACCACCACTATTTTTAAAGGCGATTTTTACCTCAGGACCCAATTTACTATAGTGTTCATAAACTAGCCACAATGCAATAATAGCAGCCACAAAAGGAACAATCCAGATAGATGTAAAAAAACTAAACCTACTTCTTTGATTATCTACAACAGGCTCTTTAATCTCCATCCTCTCTCTCTTTTATTAATCGTATATCAATCGACATTGCAGCAAGCATCGTTAACAATACCATTAACACAAAGGCAGTTGCTCCAATACCGGCTACAATTTTAATATTATTCATATGGATAACACCAGTTAAAATAGCAACAACAAATATATCCACCATTGACCAAGGTCCAATAATCTCTGTAATATGGTAAAGCTTTACCTGATCAATCTTTCTACTTCCCAAACTTGGCTTTTTATAATTTAGTAAAATATATAGTATCAAAATAAACTTTAGCAGGGGTACAAAAATTGATGCTAGAAAAATTATAATCGCAATTGGATAGTTACCCTCCTCCCAAAGAGCCAATACTCCACCAAAAATTGTATTTTCCGAAACTACACCAAACTTCACAACCACTAATATTGGGTTTAAGTTTGCAATTACATAAAAAATAATAGCTGCAATTAAGAGTGCCCAAGCATTCTGTAGATTTATCTCTTTTTTACCGCTAATTCTATTTTTACAGTTACGGCAATAGACCACTTCACTATTATCAATATTGACACTCTCGCAATATGGACAGCGTATATACTTCTCACTCTTCATCTTGGAACTTTCTATTAAAGTAGATCCAAAGCTCAGTTGGATGTATTGTTTTTAAGAAAAAAAGATCAACTGCAACAAAGAGTATCAAAGCATAAAAAGCTACACCAAAATGGATCTGAGCATACCCAAAGAGCTTTACTAATGCAACAAAGATACTTACTACAAAAATATCAACCATAGCCCAAGATCTGCTAATTATTAAAAAGAGTATTATCTTACGTGCAAGCTGCTTATATAGCTTTAATTTTGCTAAAATACCTAGTAGAACAAAAGAGATTAATACAATAAATGGTGCGACTACTAAAACCACCAACAGTATCGATCCAATAACAAAAAAACCATTTTCAAAAAGTAAAGCTATCATCTGAGGTATTGTTAAAACTGATTGTACACCTGCAATTGTTACATCTAAAATTGGAAAGATATTTACAACTCCAAAGAGAATAAGTGCTGTTAGGGCAAAAGCAATAGCTCTATACATTGTATCAGCAACATTTGCATAAAGAATTGTACCACAACTCCTACACTTTGCCACCTTATTTGGTGGCAAATCTATACGTTTATGTACCTCATGACAGTGGCTACATATAATTAAATTATCCAAATCTTCACTCAA
>JALWMN010000153.1 GCA_027083895.1 Campylobacteraceae bacterium | reverse complement strand
TATCCATTAACTCTTTTACACTAATGAGCTCATTTAATCTATAGCCATTTGAACCTGTAAAAAATAGACCAGTATCAAGCTTGCCATCATATGCATCACTTAAACTATCAGCAATACAGTACCCCACTATTTTTGCCTCTTCACCCCTTTTACAAGGTGCTACACAGTTAGAGATACACTTAATTTTTGGAGCTCTCCCCTCCTCTATTAACTTATGAAGATTTGTTTTTACACCTCTAGCTGGATACCCAACAGGAGATTTAAAGAGTTTTATATCCTCTTTTTTGGCCTTTAAGATTACCTGCTTAAATTCATCACTAGCATCACACTCATATGTCCCTATAAAACGAGTTCCCATCTGAACACCATCTGCCCCAAGAGCAAACATTCTCTCTATATCACTCTTATCCCAAATTCCACCTGCAGCAATAACTGGAATATCTCCCCACTTTTTTGCCTCTTGTACAACTGGAGGTAAAATAGCCTCTAATTGATTCTCTGGCATAAAACACTCATCATACTTAAAACCTTGATGCCCACCACTTAAAGGACCTTCAACAATCACCGCATCAGGAAGTCTCTTATGCGTCTTCTCCCATCTTCTACAAAGAATTCTTAAAGCCTTAGCAGTAGAGACAATTGGAACTAATGCGACATCTGGATAATCTTTTGCTGCATCTGGCATAGTAAGTGGTAAGCCTGCACCAGTAATGATAATATCTGCACCAGCTTCGCATGAGTCTCTTACAACTCGATCATAATCATTAATTGCATAAAGAATATTTGCCCCTAAAGGTTTTTCGCCACAAATTTTTCTTGCATTCTCAAAAATTTTAAAGAGTGCATCTCTTGAATAGAAGTTCTCTGCCTCATAGGGTCTAATACCATTTAAAACTCGCTTCGCATAGGCTCTATTTTCATAGATTCCAGTTCCAACCGAACTAATCACACCTAAACCACCCTCTTTGCTAACAGATCCAGCTAACTGATCCCAAGAGATACCAACACCCATTCCTCCTTGAATAATGGGTTTTTCAATAATATGTTTTCCAATCTTTAGAGGCTTAAATCCCATAACTATCCCACCTTTACTTTCGCGAACTTTCTCTTCCCAACTTGTAATACATACTCTCCAGTTTTTAACTTGAGTTGCTCATCAGTAATCTTTTCTTGATCAATCCTCACTGCACCTTGCTTAATATCGCGTCTTGCCTGAGAAGTAGATGGCTCTAAATTACACTCTAACAATGCCTTACAGATCCAGATACCACTCTCTAAACTAAACTCTGGTATATCATCTGGAATTTGATTTTTTGAAAATTGGGCAATAAATGCCTCTTTTGCAACTACTGCATCCTCTTTAGAGTGGAATCTCTCTACAAGCTCCATTGCCAGTGCCATCTTTACATCTCTAGGATTAAGTCCCTCTTCTACTTTTGCTTTTAACTCTTCTATCTCTCTATTTGTTTTAGAGCTTAAGAGCTCATAGTAGTTCCACATCAACTCATCACTAATTCGCATCACTTTTCCAAAGAGATCTTTTGGCTCATCAGTAACACCAATATAATTGCCCTTAGATTTACTCATCTTCTCGACACCATCAAGCCCAACTAAAAGTGGCATCATCAAAATAGCCTGCTGTTTACCAACACCATAGGCTTTCTGAAGTGTTCTTCCAACATGCAGGTTAAATTTCTGATCTGTTCCACCTATCTCAATATCACTCTTTAGGGCAACACTATCATACCCTTGCATCAAAGGATAGAGAAACTCCATTACTGTAATTGGTACTCCACCCTTAAATCTCTTCTCAAAATCATCTCTCTCAAGCATTCTTGCCACACTATAGTGGGAAGTAAGCTCAATAACTCCCTTTGTGCCAAGCTCCTCTAACCAACGAGAGTTATAATATACTGTTGTCTTCTTAGGATCTAATATCTTAAAGGCTTGCTCTTGATATGTTGCCACATTCTTCTCTATCTCTTCACGAGTAAGCATTGGTCGAGTAGTATCTCGGCCACTTGGATCCCCAATTAATGCTGTAAAATCCCCTATAATTAATTGAACATGGCCACCATACTTTTGAAAAGTTGCTAATTTACTAAGAGCTACAGAGTGCCCTAAATGGATATCTGGAGATGTTGGGTCCATCCCAAACTTTACACTATACTCCTCACCACTCTCGTAGTATCTCTTAATTAGCTGTTCAATTCTTTCAAAATCAATTATCTCTGCAGTAGCTCTTTTAATCTCTTCTAACGCCTCATGAATACTCACAAACTCTCCTTAACTATCAACGCTTATAGGCATCTTTTAAAGATACAAAATCTATCAATTTAAACTTTCTAGCAATTATATCTTTAATTCCATTTTGATTATCTGAAGTTGTCTCCACCTCTAACTTACAATACTCAGCTTCAGCACTACTTTGGATACCAAATTCAATTTTTATAATATTGAGATCCAACTTATCAAACTCTTTTAAGAGCTCTAAAAGAGTCCCTTTTCTATTTTTAAGAGCAACAATTATTCTAAAGCGTGACTGCTGCGTCTCTTTCCACTCAACATAGACCATCTTTGCACCACTCTCTATTAAATCAGCAGCTTTTGAGCAGAGTTTATGATGAATATATGCCGTATTGTCTCTATAGATAGCAACTACCTCATCACCCAGTTTTGGGTGGCAGCAGTAATCAAACTCTACATGCTCTAAATTTTTATTTGTAAAAAATCTAAAGTAGTGTAGATCTTTTATGCGAGGTTTTTTATACCCACGCTTCATAAGCTCCCAAAAGCGAACCTCTTTTAATTGCTTATGTTTAGCGATTTTTGATATCTTCTCTTTAAGTGTATCTATATTGTGTACAACTTTATAGATATTGTTCCCAATTTTATTCTCTTGTAAAACTTTATAAATCTCCTCTTTGCTACTATCAAAAATGGTAGCTAAAATTGAGATTGAGACCTTTTTATCAATCTCTTTTATATGCTGTCTGCAAAGAGACTTGATTCCCTCTTTAGCCTTATTCGTTCTAACAGAATTAATCCAAGAGCAGTGTAATCTTGGTCTATCTTGGGTAATAATTTTAACTATATCACCATTTTTTAACTGCTTTAAGAGCGAAGTCCTCTCCTTATTTACAGTTGCTGCTGTAGCAAAATTGCCAACCTCAGAGTGGACTGCATATGCAAAATCTAACACAACCGAACCTTTTGGCA
>JALWMN010000152.1 GCA_027083895.1 Campylobacteraceae bacterium | reverse complement strand
TTGATAAACATATGATTTATTACTGGAATTAACTGATTCATCAACTCATTTGACTCAATAATCGCCTTTTGAATCTCGATATTATTCCCACTCTTACTTGCTTGCATCATTTTATTATTAATCTTTTGCATCTTTTTTGAGAGCTTGATCATCTCAAGCACCCCTTGGATACCAAGATTTTTCAATACAAACTCAAATTTGCCACTCTTAAAACCCGCTAAGAGCATAATAGTCTCTGCATCCAAAGCTTTGAAAGCCACTTTTGCATTCGCATCCAAAAAGATACTATTGACTCTCTTTACTTCACTATCTGCATCTACTACAAGCTTTGCAGCTATCTTTCTTGGAGTAGTAGCATTAAGCTCAATACGATCTATATGCATAGAAGTTTTACCAAACAAAAGTAGATTTTCAATCGGTTTTTCAGTAATTATATTTGTAATGCTTAAACCATATAAAGAGAGTGCACTCTTTTCCTTGCCATCTTTAATAGAAAAGCTATTAAGCGTTATTGAGCCATCTCCTTTAAGCGTCTCTAAATCGGTTGTACTCTTTAGTAAAAGTTCACTCACTGCTATAGAGAAGTTTGCATCTTGTAGAGACATTGGATCTACATGCATCTCCTCTTTGAACTCATCACCAAAGCTAATAGTACCACTATATCGATAGCTTCCATCCTGCTTTATACTCTTTTTTAATTCTTTAACAACTTCTGGCTTAAAAAAGTCAAAAACCGACCCCTTAGCACTCAAACCTGCCTTTGCAAAGGTAAATTTAGGAGTAGTTACAATTGGACCCTCATCTACACTAATATGCATAAATTTATGATTAAGAATTTCGCTATAAAATGGATCGCTAGGTGATACGGTAATATCGTACCCATCACCACTCTTTGTAGCATTAAAATCAAATATACCGTTTGTTTTAATATTATAGAGATTTACGATTTTATCGACTAAACTTACTTTATTTGCATTAAGTAAGTTAAAAAGTATCATTAAGATGACTATTACTCTTTTCATAAATTTTCCTTTACTCTTTTTTTGATAGTATACAAAAAAGATTTATAAAACTATGCTAGAATGCAAAAAAATATCTACGCTAATAGGGATTATATGAAGAATTTAATCATTGTCGAGTCACCGGCAAAAGCAAGAACAATTGGGAACTTTTTAGGAAAAAACTATAAAGTGGTCGCCTCAAAAGGGCATATTCGAGACCTTCCAAAGACCCAATTTGGTATCACAATCGAAGAGGATCGCTTTATTCCAAAGTATGTTATCGCCAAAGAGAATCGCGAAACAGTAAAAGAGTTAAAAAAGTTAGCCAAAGAGGCAGAAACTATCTATATCGCAACCGATGAAGATCGCGAAGGAGAAGCCATAGGCTACCATGTTGCCAAGGCAATTGGCAAAGATCCAGCAAAACTTCCTAGAATTGTCTTTCATGAAATTACAAAGAGTGCTATTAAAAAGGCTCTTGAGAATCCAAGAAGTGTCGATATGGATAGTGTCGATGCCCAGCAAACAAGAAGGCTGCTTGATAGAATCGTAGGTTATAAGCTCTCGCCACTGCTTGCAAGCAAGATTCAACGAGGCCTTAGTGCAGGGCGTGTACAGAGTGCAGCCCTCAAAATCGTTGTCGATAGAGAGCGAGAGATCCAAGCCTTTAAACCAGTTACCTACTACACAATAGAAGCACTCTTTAACCAAGAGATAAGCTCTACTCTTTATAGCTACAAAAATAAGAAAATTGGCAAACTCGATATAAATACCCAAGAGTTAGCAGACGAGATTGTTAATAGCTCAAAAGCCGACATCTTCCATGTTGATACCATTGAGACAGTCAAGAAAAAGGCAAAAACGCCACCGCCATTTATGACCTCAACGCTTCAGCAAGCAGCATCTACACAACTTGGTTTTGCACCAAAGCGAACAATGCAGATTGCCCAAAAACTCTACGAGGGGGTAAAGACAAATAGTGGTGTAAGCGGTATAATAACCTATATGCGAACCGATAGCCTCAACCTCGCTAAAGAGGCGGTAGAGAGTGCAAGAGAGTTTATCGCTAAGAGTTTTGGAGAGAAGTACCTCCCAAGCAAGCCAAAGGTCTATACTACAAAATCAAAAGGGGCTCAAGAGGCACACGAAGCGATCCGCCCAACCAATATAGAGTTTACACCAGAGATTGCAAAAGATTACTTAGAACCAAGCGAACTTCGCCTCTATACACTCATCTACAATCGCTTCTTAGCGTGCCAGATGGCAGATGCAGAGTATGAGCTTCAAAACATCTTCTTTAAAGGAAGCCACGCCATCTTTAAAGCACAGGGTAAAAAGATGCTCTTTGATGGCTTCTATAGAGTAACAGGTTACAATGATAAAGATACCATTCTCCCACCACTTAAAGAGGGGCAAGAGGTTAAGCTTGATGAGATTAAAGCAACAAAAAACCAAACAGAGCCCCCTGCAAGATACTCTGAAGCAAGCCTTATTAAAGAGCTTGAAAAAAGAGGCATTGGAAGGCCTAGTACCTACGCACCAACAATCTCTATCTTGCAGGCAAGAAACTATATAGAGATAGAGAAGAAGCGAATCCACCCAACAAAGATTGCTTTTACAGTAACTGAGCTTCTTGAGAAGCACTTTGATGAAATTGTCGATGCCAACTTTACCTCTAAAATGGAGGAGACGCTCGATAAGATAGCTGAGGGCAAAGAGGATTGGCAAAAGGTGCTTCGCGACTTTTACGAACCATTTATGGCTAAGATAGAAAAAGGGAAAAAAGAGATACCATCGCTCAAAACTGTCACTCCAATTGGCGAAAAGTGCCCAGAGTGCGAAGATGGCGAATTGGTTATTCGAAAAGGTCGCTATGGCGAGTTTATCTCTTGCTCAAACTTTCCAAAGTGTAAATATAGCCGCAGTATAGATGAAAAAGAGGAAAATAAAGATAACCAAGCCGAAACAACCGATGAAGTTTGCGATAAGTGCGGTAGCCCAATGGTTATTAAGCAGAGCCGCCGTGGGAAATTCTTAGCTTGCTCTGCCTACCCTAAGTGTAAAAATACAAAACCACTCACTCCACCAAAAGAGGCTGAGGCTCCTTGCCCAGAGTGTGGCGGCAAACTACTAGAGCGAAGCGGCAAAAGGGGCAAATTCTTTGGCTGCGAAAACTACCCTAAGTGTAAATTCCTCACAAACACAACCCCTCTTAAAGAGAAGTGCCCTAAGTGTGGCTATATGCTAGGAAGAAAA
>JALWMN010000151.1 GCA_027083895.1 Campylobacteraceae bacterium | reverse complement strand
AGAGCATAGCTTCAAACCACAAATTGATAGGGAGGCTCTCAAAGGGGTTGATTTAGTGATTCTCAATACCCCAAGTAATCCAACTGCAAGTGTCATGAGCCAAGAGGAGTTGCAAGAGTGGTGTAGGCTTGCGTTAGAGTATGACTTTGTGCTCCTTAATGATGAGTGCTATATCGATCTCTACTTTAATGAGCCAATTCCCTCTATTCTTAATGCAGCAATTGCAGCTGGAAATAGCGAGTTTAAGAATATCGTAACGGTAAATTCTATCTCGAAACGCTCCTCTGCTCCAGGACTAAGAAGTGGCTTTATTGCAGGAGATAGAGCGATATTAAAAGAGTATTTAAAGTATAGAACCTATGTTGGGTGTGCCTCTCCACTGCCACTACAATATGCAGCAGCTGTTGCATGGGAAGATCAAGAGCATGTTAAGCCGTTTCGTGCTATCTATAAAGAGAATCTAGAGTTAGCAAGCTCTATTTTAGGGGTAGTAATGCCAGAGGCAACCTTTTATGTATGGCTTGAGGTAAAAGATGCTCTTGGTGCTGCTAAAAAACTCTATGAGGAGTATAATGTAAAAGTGTTACCAGGAGAGTTTTTAGGCAGAGAGGGAGCTGGAGTAGGGTATTGGCGATTAGCTTTGGTTTATGAACCTAAAGTAACCAAAGAGGCTCTAGAGAGAGTAGCTGAGTTTTTAAAAAAGTGGAAGGAAGAGCATGAATAGTGAAGCAATAGATATTGAAACGTTAAAGCAAGATAAAGAGTTTCAAGAGAATTTAAAGAGGCTTGAGGAGGAGGTTGCTACAACAACTTCTATTGCTAAGATGTATCAGCTTTTAGATGCAAAATTGGCAATTGGTGCACAAGAAGAGGAGATAAATGAGCTCTTTAATAAAATTGTGCAGAGTGCTTTTGAGAAGGTTTCAAGCGAGATTGCAGAGGGTGGCGAGTTAGATTTAGGCAATCCAGATGAGTGGGCTGCTGCTAGGGCAATCTATGAGCATGCAATTGAGCGATATAGTGCAAATGATATAAAAGCGGCTCAAGAGCTTTTTTTGGCACTCTACCATTTAGTGAATCATCCAGAGGTAAAAGATGCACTCATGGTGCACGCTGCTGCAGTTGGAAAGGGGTATAGTTTTGATGACTTTTTTAATAAGTTAACAAAAATAGAGGATGCAGACTTTAATGACCCAATGGCAGTTTTTGTAACCGACTTTGTACAGCCAGTCGATATTTTACTAGAGATGATGAAAGATGAAGTAGCAAAACTACAGGCAAGATTAGAGAAGTTAGAGAAAGCACAGAGGGAAGCTAAGAGCTAAGAGCTTAGGGCTAAGAGCTAACAAGGTAGCTTCGCTTTTATTAAACGCGACGAAGTCGCACAATTAGCTCTCTGCTCTAGGCTCTTAGCTCTTAGCTCCTTTCAAAGAAAGGAAAACAATGCATATTCATTTTATTGGAATTGGTGGTATTGGACTCTCAGCACTTGCAAAGTTTTTAGCTGGGCAGGGGATAAAGATAAGTGGGAGTGATATTGCTAAGAGTGAGATTACAGATGATCTAGCAATTAATTATGGTGCCCAAATAACCATTCCACACCACCCAGATGCTGTTGTGGGTGCAGATATGGTTATTTACTCTGCGGTAATTCGTCCAAATAATGTTGAGTATAAGAGGGCAAAAGAGCTTGGGATTAAGCTCTTAGCACGCAAAGAGGCGTTAAAGTTTATTTTAAAAGATAGTAAAGTCTATGGTGTTGCAGGGGCTCATGGCAAAAGTACAACTTCGGCTATCTTAGCCTCAATTTTACAAGAGAGTAATGCACTTATTGGGGCTATTAGTAAAGAGTTTGGCTCGAATGTGCGAACCTTTGACAATAACGAAGTTGTCTTTGAGGCTGATGAGAGTGATGCAAGCTTTCTTAACTCTAACCCCTACTTAGCAATTGTTACAAATGTTGAGCCAGAGCATATGGAGTATTATGAGTATGATGAGAGCCGTTTTTACCAAGCATACCGTGACTATTTAGAGCTAGCAAAGATAAGAGTGCTTAATGGCGAAGATACGTTCTTAGCTAAACAGAGCGATTTAGAGAGTATCTACCTCTATCCAAGCCAAGATATAAAAAATATTGAGTACACTCTGGTTGATAATGAACCGTATACCCGCTTTGAGCTTAAAGACTTTGGAAGTTTTGAACTCTTTGGATTAGGGTACCATATTGCACTCGATGCCTCTTTAGCGATCTTAGCAGCTCAAGCACTTGGCTTAGATATAGAGAGAATTCGTAAGAATCTCCGTAAATACAAGGGGATTAAAAAGCGATTTGATGTAATCCAAAAGAATGGCATGGTTGTAATAGATGATTATGGGCACCATCCAACTGAGATTAAAGCGACACTAAAATCGATTAAAGAGTATGCAAAGCTTTTAGGAATCAAGAAAATATATGCAATTTGGCAGCCCCATAAGTATAGCCGTACAATCGATAATCTGCAAGGGTTTGTAGAGTGTTTTGAGGGGGTAGATGAGCTTGCAATTTTACCAATTTGGGCTGCTGGAGAGGTAAAGGTAGATATTGACCTCAAAGGTGCCTTTAGCCGCTACCAACCAATTATGGCAGAGCGGGTGACTCGAAAAGATAATAAAGTCTATCTACTCGATGAAAAACGAGAACCAATACGCACCTATAAAGATGGCTTAGTTGTTGCCTTTGGAGCTGGTGATATTACCTATCAGATTCGCGGGCTAAAGTAGGCGAGTTCCACTTGTTCCGCATCTTCTGATGTGGAATATATATCCAATATAGAACAGGTACCATAAGTTATATACAACACTCCATATCAGGAGATATGGAGCGAGTATGGAACACTATATTTTTTAGATTTTGGGTATAATTCTATCGAGATCATAAAAGGTAGGTAGAGTTTGAAGCAGTTATTTCCAAATGAGCATTTGGCAACTTTAAGCAAAAAGCTTGATTTAGAGAGCCATATTAAGAGGCTAGCGGGCTTTTTTGCTAGGGAGAAGAGTATCGTTTTGCTTGGTGATAGCAAGAGTCATAGCCGTTTTATAAAAGCGTTGGATGATACTCAGTTGCCGCCGCTTCCACCACTACCGAATTTAGATGATTTGATTAATCGTTTAAGTAAGCAAGCGACTCTGCAGCTTGAGCAGATCTACCACTTTGTAGAGTTAATTGAGTTTTTTAATGTGCTTAAAGCTACGACACTTCCCCCTTTGTGGCGAGAGTTTGTAGATGCTATTGAGATACCTGTGGAG
>JALWMN010000150.1 GCA_027083895.1 Campylobacteraceae bacterium | reverse complement strand
GTATAGAAAGGCTCTTCGAGCTGTAAAGCTGGCAGAGAAGTTTAATATTCCAGTTTTAATGCTGATAGATACTCCAGGTGCCTATCCAGGTATTGGAGCCGAGGAGAGAGGTCAGAGTGAAGCGATTGCAAGAAATCTTTTTGAGCTCTCTGGAGTGAAGGTACCGTTAGTCTCTATTGTTATTGGAGAAGGTGGAAGTGGAGGTGCTTTAGCAATTGGAGTTGCTGATAAGTTGGCGATGATGCGTTATTCGGTATTTTCAGTTATCTCACCTGAGGGGTGTAGTGCAATTTTATGGAATGACCCAAGTAAGGTAGAACAAGCAACAAAAGCCTTGAAGATTACTGCTGATGATCTTAAAGAAGCTGGTTTAATAGATGATATAATTGAGGAGCCTCTTATTGGTGCACATAGAGATAAAGAGGCTGCAGCTAAAGCACTAAAGAGTTACTACCTCCATGCAGTAGATCAGTTAAGTGCATTTACAAAAGAGGAGTTGCTTCAGCAGCGATATAATAAGCTTCTCTCTCTTGGATCTTTTAACGAATAAGCAAAAGTGTGGTACCTCTAGTAGATATTGGCAATCGTTATGCACATATTTTTTTAGATGGTAAGATAATTTCGCTTGAGCATAGTGAGCTATTTTTAAAATTTGCTCATAAAAGAATTTATTATATTAATGTAAAGCATGCACTTAAAGTCAAACTTCAAGCAATGAAAGAGTGGATTGATTTGGAGCCGTATGTTTTTGTTAAGGGAAGTTACGAAGGGATGGGAATTGATCGTAAAGTACTTCTCTTAAGTAGAGGCGACGGGATCTATATAGATGCTGGAAGTGCTATAACTATTGATAAGTTTGAAGATAATCAATTTCAAGGTGGTGTGATTCTTCCAGGTATTTGGACACAAAAGAGTAGTTATAAGAGTATCTCTCCCTATTTAAGTGTAGAGAAGTTGCAAAGAGTTGATCTTAATACTCTCCCAAAAGGTTCTACTCAAGAGACTCTCTCATATAGTATCTTTGCTCCAATTGTTGCATTAGTTGAGAAGATAAATAGCAGTAATCTTCCAATATTTTGTTGTGGTGGAGATGGTAAGATGCTTGCTTCTTATATTGATGGAGCAATCTATAGTAAAGAGTTACTTTTTGAGGGGATGCGTAAGGTTATAAAGGAGTGCAGATGTTAACAATTGCCTTGCCTAAAGGGCGTATAGCAGAAGAGACTATGAATCTCTTATCAGATATTTTTAATAGCAGTTTTCAATTTGAGAGTCGAAAACTTATCTTAAAGACAGAGAAGTTTACCTTTTTAAATGTGAGAAATCAAGATGTTCCAACCTATGTAGAGTATGGTGCTGCCGATTTGGGTGTTGTAGGACTTGATGTAATTGTTGAGAAAGAGTTAGATATTGTAGATCTTTTAGATCTTCAAATTGGAAAGTGCAAAGTTGCAATCGGGATAAAAAGTGATGATGAGCTTGATTGGAGTAGGCCTGATATAAAAGTTGCAACGAAGATGGTGAATATTACTAAAAACTACTTTGCAAGTAAGGCGATGGGTGTAGAAGTGATCAAGCTCTATGGTTCGATTGAGCTAGCCCCATTAGTTGGCTTGGCAGATGCGATTGTTGATATTGTTGAGACAGGAACAACAATGAAAGAGAATAATCTTAAGGTTGCCGAGGAGATTATGGACTCTTCTGCACATTTAATCGCAAACAAAAATAGCTTTTTTGAGAAGAAGAGTGAGATTTTAGAGCTCTATAAGCTCTTAAAAGAGGTGGTAGATTCGCGTGTTAAATGATAATCAAAGTGGTTTAGAGATATATGCTAAAGTTGAAGATCTCTTAGGAGTTTATGAAGTTGCACCAAAACTCTATAGATACTACTATGATACTTTAGAGGATCTTTCTTTTAACTCACTTCTTGATATTGGGTGTGGGAGTGGTCACTTTTTGAAATCTTTAAAGCTGAAGTTTCCAAGTAAAAGATTGTATGGTATTGATAAGAGTAGAGTGATGGTAGAGCGAGCAAAAAGTTTTGGATTAGATGTCTCTACAAAAAGACTTCATGAGTTAGATGGTAAGTTTGATATTGCGACGGCAATTTTTGATATGATCAACTATCTAAAGCAAGATGAATTAGAGAGTCTCTTTCGAGATCTTAGAGAATCTCTTATGGATAGTGGTTATTTTCTTTTTGATATAAATAGTGAATTTGGTTTAAGTGAATTAGCTGTTGGAAGTTTTAGTACTGAAGATGAAAATCGTTTTATAGCAATTGAGAGTGATTATCAAGAGGGGATCTACGAGTCGCACTTTACACTCTTTGAGAGGGTTGGGAGTCTCTATAGGAGATCGCATGGAGTTATCAAGCAGTATCTTTACCGGAAGGAGTTTTTTCAAACTCTTGATGGTTGGAAGATCATAGAGATACTTCCAATCAAACTTTATGATATGGGTGCTTATGATAAAGAGATCTATCTTATGCAAAAAATCTACTAAAGCAAAGGAGGAAAATGCTCTCTTTGCTTTATGGGCGGTAGATTAAACCTGCGTTGATATTATCGATATCTTTAAGTGTTGTTGCCTCTGATATCTTTTTACTTTGACCAACAAGCTTTGTATAGTCAGCAAATATTGTTAACTGATCGTTGATATCGTAACTAGCCCCTCCACCATATTGGAAGCCATTTGTTTTAGTATCAACATCCATAAAATTTATATTTGTAAAACCATATCCCAAAAGAGCATAGACACTAAAGTCTTCAAGTTTATATTGTGGTTTAAGGTATAAGCCTATATTATACATACTAATTGGTTTATGGTCTTTTATCTCATAATCAGAGACACTCTTTGTTAAACGACCCTCAACTGCTAAGTAGTCATTAACTTCACTACCAACAAGGGCCATTGCAGATGTAGCACTATCATCACCACCCCACTTTAAGAGCTTATCTGGAGCTTTTGAGACTGTTTGGTTGAGTTTATCATACTGACAACCACCACAAACTTTTGCTTGACTAGATACACCTGTAGAAGATGTACCAAGAGCCCCACCCACATATGGTTTTATTGTAGATTCAGGCTCTGTTGCTGGAATTTCAGCAACAGCTGGCTCAACTGGCTCTACATCTGGTTGTGGAGCAGGTACAAAACCACCACCAGCAAAGAGTGAGGCACTAGCAATTACTGCAACACTTAAGAATTTAGATAAAGTTTTCATTTTCACACCTTTTCATTAGTAGAATGCTAACAGGCTCAAAGTATTTTGAGCACCTTTTGCTAGTTCTTATAAGCGTAGTATACTTTACATTAACTAATATG
>JALWMN010000149.1 GCA_027083895.1 Campylobacteraceae bacterium | reverse complement strand
TCTATGCTGCTACCTAAAAAGTCACTATGGTCAAAACCGATTGGCGTAACCACTGTTAAATCATAATGAGCTACACTCGTTGCATCAAACTCACCGCCAAGCCCTGCTTCGATTACTTGTAGGTCGCACTCTTCAAAGAGTACAAAGGCTAAAAGGGTTAAATACTCAAAGTAGCTTAGAGCCTCTGCCCACTCGCACCCTAATATAAAGTAGAGTTTATTGTGTGCCTCTTCTAATTCGTTAAGCGTAGCAAATCGACCATTGATCCAAAAACGCTCTTTAAAGTCCAATATATGTGGAGAGGTGTAGTGCCCAACATGTAGTGAACTTTTAGCAGCCATATGTGCCATAGCTCGACCAGTGCTCCCTTTGCCATTGGTGCCAATAAGCTGCACCCTTTTTGGGTGCTTAATATGGGGTCGAAGAACTCTATATGCCTCTACAATTCGATTAGGATCGAACTCTTTATAGTAGAGTGGTTTACTCTCTAATAGCTCTAAAAGATCCATCAATTAAGAGTTAAATATTAGTTTGCACTAATGGCTCTTGAAGCTCTTCTCCACTAAAAATAGTCTCCTCTTTGCTAGGAATAGGATCGATATTTTCACTACTTGCTCCATCTACAGTGACACTCTCACTCTCTAATGGAGTAATTATTTCACTACTACTATTTTGACTCTCACTACTTTGTATTGTAGGCTCTTGTGCTATACTCTCTTTACTTTCTACATCTACACTTTGTGTCTCAATAGAAGTTTGCGGCTGCTTATTTTTATCCTCATCCCTCTTAAGCTCTTTCTCTTTTTGCATTACTGCTGCTTTTTCGGCTTTAAACTTTTTGCTTCGCTCCATTACTGCTACAACAAAACTATCAAGTGCTTTATTGATTGCTACTCTTGCAGCCTTCTCTTTTTGGGTACTTCCTAATGTGGTTTGTGCTGGAACATTAACATACTCATTAGCTACAATATTTTTACTCCAAAATCCCATTTTATCTTTAATAGCAAATTTAATAGCAGCATTGACACTATAACGAATAACATTCCCATTCTCATCGGTATTTATAGGAGAGGTGTTGATTGCATAGCTATTAACTACTATATAGTTTTTTGCCTCATGAACATTCTCTGTAACTGCTAAATTTAATCTTGTAACTGCCAATTGTGCTATCGTATCTTGTAAATATACACCTGCACTTGGATCTTCTGGATCGATCTTGACCTTTATAATCACTGGCTCTTCAAAAACCTCATTTGCATAGACAGGTGCTGGCTTATACCCACTGCACGCACTCAATAGTAGACTTACTAAAATAGCCATAAATAGTTGCATAGATACTCCTTTTATTTTACAACAAGATTTACTAACTTATTTGGTACAAATATCTCACGAACAATACTCTTCCCCTCTATCCACTTGGCTGCACTCTCTTTTGCCTTTTCTATAATAGCATCTTTTGATAAAGAGGCATCTACCTTTATCTCTGTACGCTTCTTTCCACTAATTGTTACAGCATAGGTAATTGTAGATTTTACAAAGACCTCCTCTTTTATAGGGATCTTCCCTTGAAGGTTCTCTCTTTTGAAATATTTTTCACTTAATTCATTTGCAATATGTGGTACAATTGGCTCTAACAGGTGCAGTAGAATATAGTACCCCTCACTCCAAACCAGTGGATTTTCTTGCTTATCAAGAGCATTGAGAGCCTCCATAGCTGCAGCAATTACTGTATTAAAAGCGAAACTCTCCTCATATACTTCATTCCCTTTTTTTAGAGCTTCATATACTTTTGCTCTCGCCTCTTTCTCTGCATCGCTTAAGCTGTTGTGGTCGATCTCTGGCAAGCTACTCTCTGTTACATGCTCACTCTTAGCATAAAGTCTCTTTAGGAATCTAAAAGCCCCCTCTACTGCACTATCGTTCCACTCTAGCTCTTTTTGTGGAGGTGCAGCAAAGAGTATAAAGAGTCTAGCTGTATCTGCACCAAATGCATTTACTATCGCATCGGGATCTACCGTATTCCCTTTTGATTTAGACATTTTAGCACCATCTTTTAGAACCATCCCTTGTGTTAAGAGTCTCTCGAATGGCTCATCAACACCACAATAGCCTAAATCACGCAACACTTTTGTAAAGAATCTCGCATAGAGAAGGTGTAAAATTGCGTGCTCAATACCCCCAATATACTGGTCGACATTCATCCAATATTTGCAATCGTCTCTATCGAGTGCCGTCTCCTCCCACTTAGAAGGATCAAGTGTATATCGCAATTGATACCAACTACTCTGCACAAATGTATCGAGTGTATCTGTCTCTCTTACTGCATCACCCCCACACTGAGGACACTTACAGTACTTCCATGTTGGGTGGCTATCGAGTGGATTCCCCTCGCCAGTAATCTCTACATCATCAGGCAAAGTTACTGGAAGGTTCTCTAACTTCTCCGGGACCAAACCACACGATGGGCAGTGAATAAATGGAATTGGTGCTCCCCAGTATCGCTGGCGACTCACTCCCCAGTTGCGTAATTTATAGTTGGTTGTACCACGCCCTAATCCTTGTGATTCAAAGAGTTCTATAATCTTTTTTTGTGCCTCTTTGTTTGGCATACCATTAAACTCTCCAGAGTTTTCTAAGACTCCCTCGCCAGTATATGGTAATTCACCACCACTAATAACTCTTTTTATTGGGAGATCATATTTTATAGCAAACTCATAATCTCTCTCATCATGAGCTGGTACTGCCATAACAGCACCACCACCATAACTTGCTAAAACAAAGTTGGCCACCCATACAGGGATCTCCTCTTTCGTAAGTGGATGGATCACATTAATTCCAAGTGGATACCCCTCTTTTTCTTGCTTTGCACGCTCAACTTCTGGCATATTTTGGATCGCTTTAATCTTTTCGATCACATCAGCATCTAATGCCTCATTTGCTATAAGCTCCTCTACTATTGGGTGCTCAGGAGCTAAAGCTGAATAGGTAACCCCATAGATAGTATCTGGTCTTGTTGTAAATACACTATATCTATCAAACTTTCCACCCAACTTCTTTTTAGAGGCATCACTTAATGTAAACTCAAACTCAAGCCCTTGCGATTTGCCTATCCAGTTTCGCTGCATTGTTAACACTTGGTTTGGCCATTTACCCTCTAGGAGTTTTAGATCATCAAGCAGCTCATCAGCATATTTAAGGATATCTAAGTAGTACCCTGGCATCTCTTTTAGTATTACTTCATTATCGCAACGCCAACACTTCCCCTCTTCTACTTGCTCGTTAGCTAAGACTGTGTGGCAACTCTCACACCAGTTTACTGTTGTGCTTT
>JALWMN010000148.1 GCA_027083895.1 Campylobacteraceae bacterium | reverse complement strand
TATGGAGATTTTTTATTAAAATTCTCTAAATCATGTGCTCTTTTAATGCATGAAGTGATAGTTGGTTCTTTTGCAACAACTGCATCTACACCATCTGGTAATTTAGCCAAAGTACTTTTGCCAATTACTACAGCTCTATAACTCTCTTGCCACTGAAAATTTTTAAAAAAGCACTCAATTGTAGATGGAGATGTAAATATAATAATGGCATCTTTGGGCAACTTTTTCTCCTTGTGTTGAACACAAGTTGTTTCGTAGAGTATTGCCTCATCTATAGCTATATTATTACTACTCAAAAAACTTTTAGAATCAAAAGAGACAACTTTTGGACGAACATAGAGTATCTTTGCATTTGAAAATCTCTCAAGTATATCTTTTGCTAATATAGAACCATAGAACTCTTTTGGGTAATAGATATCTTTTGCACCAAGCTCTTTTGCAGTTTTAGCTGTCTGTGCTCCCACAGCTAATATCTGCTTATTTTTCCAATCAGAGCTAATCTCATTTGTATAGTAGAGTGCCTGTTTCGAGGTAAATAGAAGAGTATCGTATGGTTCTAAATTGATACTATCAAGCAGTCGAGAAAATGTAATCATTGGAAGAGAGTTTACCCCCTCTACTCTTTTGGGTGAACAAAGATAGATACTATTTTTTGGTTGCAACACAAGCTCTCTCGCCATTAAAGAATCTTACATTCATCTCTTCATCATCATGAGGATCAAAGTGTGGGTTTACCACCCAGCCTTTATTAGTATCAAGGGCAGTAATTTTACAAATTATCTCTTCTGCAATCTCATGAGCCTCTTCAAGTGTCATCTTTGGCTCTAACACTAAATGAAAATCTACAAAATTATGGGTACCATCTGTTCTAGTTTTAAGCCAATGGTAGCCTCGAACCTTTGGAGTTCTTGAGATTATCTCTCCAATTTTAGCGACCATATCTGCCTCAAGCGATCTATCAAGAAGAATCAATACCCCCTCTACAATAAGCTCATATGCTGAGTAGATAATATAGATACCAATTGCTAAACCAAAGAGAGCATCGATAAAGTCTAAACCTGTAATCTTAACTAATAAGAGTGCAACTAAAACAGCACCATTACTATAGAGGTCTGTTTTATAGTGGAGTGCATCTGATTTAATGACAAGATTATCTGTCTCCTTTGCAACTCTTTCAAGATACCTTACAAGAAAAAATGTAACAGAAATTGAGAGCACCATTACCCATAAAGAGACACCAAGCATCGATGTAGTCTCTTTATTAATAAGCTTCATTACAGCTTCGTAGATAATATAGAGCCCAGAGATGGTAATAATTGTACCCTCAATTACTGCTGCAATTGCCTGAATTTTCCCTTTTCCATAAGCAAACTTATCATCAGGTTGCTCTTCGGCTTTTTTAATGGCGAAAAAGTTAAAAATAGAGACTGTCGTATCTAAAATAGAGTCGATTGCAGAGGCCATCACTGCAATTGAGCTACTTAAAATTCCAATTACTAATTTTACAATTGCCAAAAGTGTTGCAGTTGCAGTTGCAATAACTGTGGCTCGACGCTCTTTTGAGAAAGTTTCTAATTTATCAAATACATTCACATTATCTCCTCTGCAAGAAGCAAAGCTTCTTGAAAACTCTCTTTCAAAAGAGAGTTTCAAAAAATTTCTCTAATTATACCACTTTAGATAAAATATCAGTCACTCTTTTTGCAAAACCTACTTTATCTTTTGGTTCAATACCTTCTGCTAACTTAGCACTATCTAAAAGGAGCCATGCACTCTCTTGGATAAGTGGGATATCGCTACTTCCTTTAAGCTTTTCTAAAATTGGATGTTTTCCATTAAGTTCTAATATTAATGGTAACTCTGGTTCCTCTTGCCCTAACTGCTTAAACATTGCTCGCATAGAGACCATTGGATCAGAGCTATCAGGTACAACACAACTTGGACTCTCGGTTAATCGAGTTGTCATTCTTACATCTTTCACACTATCACCTAGAGTATCTTTTATAATCTTAATAAGCCCCTCGTACTCTTTATTAAGCTCCTCTAACTCCTCTTTACTCTCCTTGCTCTCTGGTGCATCAACTGTTGCTATATCTACAAATTTCCACTCTTTATACTCGCCAATCATTGGTGTTACAATCTCATCTACCTCTCTATCATCCAGTAGTAAAACCTCTAAATCATTTTTCTTATAGCTTTCTAAAAGTGGAGAGTTCTTTAAGAGATTAATATTATCACCAATGATGTAGTAAATCTCTTTTGCTCTATTCTCTTTCTCTTTTTCTCGCTCAATATAGTCATTTAAAGAGGTATACTTCTCAACTTTATTTGACTTATAGCGAACAATATCTAATAGGAGCTCTTTATTTGTATAATCAGTGTAGATTCCCTCTTTTATTAAACGGTTATAGTTCTCTATAAATATATCGAAATCTTCCTCTTTAAGCTTTTTAATGTGATTTAAAATCTTCTTTACAGAGGCTTGTTTAATATTCGCCAAGATTCTATTCTCTTGTAAAATCTCACGACTTACATTGAGTGGCAGATCTTCACTATCAATAATACCTCGCACAAATCTTAGATAGAGAGGAAGTAACTCTTTCTCTTTATCGGTAATAAAGACTCGTTTTATGTAGAGCTTCACTCCAGGTTGAAAATCTGCTCTATAGAGATCCATTGGTGCTTTTTTAGGAATATAAAAGAGAGTTTTATACTCAACCGCACCCTCTGCACTTGTATGTACCCAAGTAAGCGGATCTTCTATATCGTGCCAATTTGTTTTATAAAACTCTTTATACTCTTCATCTTTAATTTCGTTTTTTGGGAGTGTCCAAAGAGCTGTGGCTTCGTTAGCCAACTCTCTTTTTTGCTCTACCTTTTCGTTGCCATCATCATCTTTTGTAACTTCTGTATAGTTAATATAGATCTCATATGGAATATGATTAGAGTATTTTTTTACAATATCTTTAATTCTGTGTAGATCTAAAAACTCTTTTGCATCATCTTTTAGTTTGATATAAATTACAGTTCCATGTGCATCTTTGATAACTTCGTTTACTTCAAACTCGCCGCTACCATCACTTTTGAATTTATACGCCTTATCTTCACCAGCCTTTTTACTAATAACCTCAACAGCATCACTAACCATAAATACAGAGTAAAAACCAACCCCAAACTGTCCAATAAGGTTACTATCAATCTTTTTATCTTTATTCTTCTCTAGCTCTTCGATAAAGGCTTTTGTACCAGATTTTGCAATGGTTCCAAGATTATCAATTAAATCTTGCTCATTCATACCGATACCATTATCAGTAATCGCTAGAGAGTTATC
>JALWMN010000147.1 GCA_027083895.1 Campylobacteraceae bacterium | reverse complement strand
TTAAAAGGAAATATAGATATAATATGATGAAGAAAAGTTTAAATTGCTATGATCCAAAATATCATACCCTCAATCGTAGAGTGTGCTTTAAAAGTTTGCATAGTGTGAGTTTAGGTCAAAGCTTATTGAATCCTTTGAAAAACTATGAATTGAAGGAAGACTTTATAATTTTAGCAAAAAATTTATTTAGCTATAAGGCGGCTAAAAAAGAGCACTTCATCATAAAGGGGTGCTTGCTTTTACTCTTTTTAATAAATTTTTTTTGTTCGCAAAGTAAAAATTATATCTATTTAGAGTGAAATCAGTGGCTTTTGAGAGATTTCTATTCATAAAGGATCACAATGCAAATTTTAGATTACTTCTTTACTAATCCACCAAAAATTGAGAACTTTTATCCACGTAAACTCTCTCTTCCTAAAGAGGGCTCCTTTTTGCTTACCGGAGCTCGTGGTAGCGGAAAGAGTGCTCTTGTTATCGACTATATCACTTCTCAAAATCGTCCCTTTTTATATCTCGATTGCCAAGACCCACTCTTCATCCTCGAAGAGATCCATCTCAATCAGCTCCAACAATTTATTGATGATGAGAAGATCCACACACTCATACTCGACCACTACTTTGATGGTTT
The DNA here is from genome assembly GCA_027083895.1 of Campylobacteraceae bacterium. Lineage (GTDB taxonomy): Bacteria > Campylobacterota > Campylobacteria > Campylobacterales > Sulfurovaceae > JAADEQ01. The sequence goes on along the minus strand of JALWMN010000147.1, from coordinate 2,716 downwards.
TTTAGAAAAGCTTCCAGAAGCTCCACAACTTATTGTAGTTAGCCGAGAAAATATCGATTTACCATTAAAACATATCTCCCTCTACCCACTCGATTTCGAAGAGTTTTTCAATTTCAAAAAGAGCCTCTCTCCAAAAGCAACGTTTGATCTCTATACTAAATTTGGCTCTCTGCCTAGAGTAGCTAAGTCAATAGCACCTGCTCTTGCATGTCGCGAAATATTTTTTGAAAAATTCGACCAACAAGAGGGGAAAGTACTCCTTATTATCTCTATCTTCCAAGCAAAAATAACGACACCACACCAGATCTACCAAATAGCACGCGACTACTTTAAAATCTCTAAAGATTGGCTCTATAAAGCAATTGAACACTTCACACAAGAGGGAATTATCTATCAAATAGAGAACTTTCATAGTAATGTAGGCAAAAAGTTCTTTCTCTACGACTTCGTCTTTAGTCGCTATCTGAATAAAAACCAAACTTTTCTTGCAACTTTTGACTCACTTGTAGCCTTAGCACTCATAAAACATAATATCTATATTCAAGCTCTAAGAGATCCCCTAGCTTATATCCATAGCAACAAACTTATAGTAGTAGCCCCATTTGAGAGCGAAGAGCATTTTTGGAGCAAAGTACAAAAAAACTTTGCTCAATATTCAAAGCTTAAAATCAAAAGTGTCCAGATTGTAACAGTCAATAGCAGCTATAGCTTCGACATCAACAAGATTAGCTTCAAAGCCCAACCATTTTTCGAATGGGTCGTTACATTAAGTGATTTCTCATATACCTAAATTTTAAACATCAAAATATGATGTACAATTCTAAACAGAAAATTTAAAATACCAAACTAATTACTCATAACATGGTCCATCATGCAGATATAAGGCTCCAGGTATAGTACTCATCTCCTCAATCGATGGAAAAGTTTGCTTCTCTCCATCCAATTCGCCACATACTGGAACTCCCTCGGCTGGAGTATCGACATAGATAAGCTCTTGTGTGCCACTTTGCACACATCCACCAAGTAGCAATACATTCAATGTTAAGACGAAAAATAACATTATCATTTTCATCCTCAACTCCTTGAGTTATAATCTATTAAACAATTATAACTCCAAAGTACGGATTTAAATTATTTATCTTTCAAAATGTCATCTCTGCTACTTAGCCTACTTATCAACACCCTCAAAGAGTGCTAATAACTGCGGATCTAACTTAGTGGGCTTTCCATTTTTGAGAGCTACAAGTGTTACACGCATCGAAAAGATTCTCTCCTCCTCTTTAAAAATCTCCTGCAAAAGCGTAAAACTTGCTTGACTTCTTGAGAGCAAAGAGGTTCTTACCTCCAAAATATCCCCAAGCGTCGCCGTCTTCAAAAAATCACACTCCAACGACTTCACCACATACCCACTATTTGTAGCAACATCAAAAGGCTTTAATCCATGCTTAAACAAAAGCTCACTTCTTGCCCGCTCACAAAAGTTTATATATTTCGTATGATAAACAATCCCGCCTATATCTGTATCTTCAAAATAGACCCGTATCTTCATCTTCTCTCCATTAAATCAAATAATACTCAACCTCTGATCTATTAAAGCTTAAAAACTTATTTTGCAAATAACCAAAATTCACTATTAGCTTTTGCACCACCTACAATACTATTTAAAATTTTTTAAATCTCTATTATGCTTTTGAACAACTTCTCATCTCATCATAAAAAAATCACTCCAACTTCCAGCCAATTTTTTTACACTAGGATTCCAGCTATCTTCGATATTTTTCTCCACAATAGTGGCGATATATTTGCTAATAGATATATTCAAAGAAGTTGCAATTTTTTTTACTTTAGATTCAAGTTCTCTATTTATATAGTAATTTGTGCCAAAGCGAATCCTTTAAACAAGTATATGGATAGTTTATGTATTTATTCATTAAAATCTTATTCATTTTGGCAACTATTTACTAGCAGTTATAAACTCATCATCCTCAACACAATAAGCCGTCAATTTCCCAAAGCCCTCTTGATTATAGCAACACCCAGTATCGACATTAATGCAGTTGCCCTCAAGAGTGGGAATCTGCATAGGTGTATGCCCGTAAATATTTAAAATACCGCAATCTTTGCAAGTTAAATCTCTAGTTCTTAGAGCTGTTTCTCTAAACTTCCTAAAAGCTTTTTTATCATCTTTTAAATGCCAAACTTTGGTTATGTTGCTATGCGAAACCACAACCGGTAATCCACTTTTATGTTTGGCATCTAGCTCTAAATAGATTGGCAGCTGCTGCATCCACTCAAAATCGTTTTTTATGCGATTTAAAACTTTAGGATTATCGATTGTATCTTCCATAAAATTGTAACTATCTAAAGTCTCTATTCCGCCATTTAAAAAGAGCCACATCTCCCATTTGTTTAGAAGCTCCTCCCACTTCATACCATTAAAAAAGTCTTTAAAGAATTTAATAAATGTATCTTCGTGGTTGCCAAGCACACAAGCAAAATTGTTTTCTCCAACAAATTTAACCACATCGGCACTTTTAGAGCCTCTGTCAATCAAATCACCCGCAAAAACTACCTTTGCATTAGATGGCAATTTATTAAGCAAATCTAAGAGGGTATCAAACATTCCGTGAACATCACCGATTATATAAGTTTTAGGCATTAATACTCTCTTTTGTTTTTAATAGTATATATTTATTTTGATTAACCTATCTTTATT
>JALWMN010000146.1 GCA_027083895.1 Campylobacteraceae bacterium | reverse complement strand
GGTATGGGTTAATGGTTGGTTAAGAGGTAAAGCTAAAAGCTAAAAGCAGAAAGCTTGAAGTACAAATTTGGTTATTGTGTCATTAAAAAAGAGTACCAGGAGGAAAATAAAGTTTGAGTTAAATAATGGTGTTGGAGTTTGAGTTAGCTCTTAGCTTTAAACTTTAAGCTTTCTGCTCTAAGCCTTGAGCCCTGAGCTCTAGGCTTTAAGCTTTTTTATTAGAAGTTATAAGAGGCACCGACATTAACCATATCGATTTTGATATTTTTATTTCCTGTCTTTTTAAGTGGTCGAAGATACTCTATATAGACTCCAAGTCCATCTTTTCTCCCTTCAACTTTTTTGTTAAAGGTGTACTCAGCACCTGCACCCCATGCAAAACCTTTATATGATTGCTTGAGTGTTTCACACTCAGTTTTTCCATAGCCTAAGAGAGCATAGATATCAAAGTGTTCATTTACAGGGTATGTTGGTTTAATATAGAGTCCATAGTGCTTAATTGTTCGATCTTTATCACCCCATGGAGTATAGATATATCTCCCCTCAATACCAATGTACTCATTATAGTTATATCCTAATTTTAAGTGTACACCATAACTTTTACCATTTCTTACTCTACTAGTTGATCCATCTGAGAATTTTACTGATGTGTCACACTGGCAAGATGACTTCGCATAGGTTAGACCGCCACCAATATAGAGTCCTAGTGGTGGTACTACTTCAACAGGAACCGGAATTGGTTCAACTGGAGCTGGAATGTAGTTCTTTCCTGCATGTGCAGAGATCGAAAGAACTGCAACAGCTGCAATTGCTAATCGCATTTTTTTCATTGTATATCCTTTTTATGGTTTTAAAGATACACAATAGTAACATTACAAAAATAAAAATTAACTGAAAGTTAATGAAAATATGTAGATAAAATGGGACTATGTGATAGAGATCTCTCTATCACATAGCGTAAGGAGAAGAAAACTTAAGCTAGTTTTTAGAAGTGATAAGATACTCCTGTACTTATAACATCTGTTTTAATTGTTTTTGCTCCACTCTTCTTAAGTGGTCTTGAGTACTCTGCATAGATACCAAAGCCATCTTTAGCACCATCTTTTTTCTCGCCAAACATATACTCGCCACCAAGACCCCATGCGAAGCCCTTCTCATCTAAGTTGCGGTATTCACACTTTGTTTTTCCGTAACCAAGAAGAGCATAGATGTCAAAGTTGTCTGTAATTGGGGCCATTGGCTTAAGGTATAGACCATAGTGCTTTAATGTTTTATCTTTATCACCCCATGGAGTGTAGAGGTATCTTGCTTCAATACCTACATACTCATTGTACTCATAACCACCTCTAAGGTTTACACCATAAGATTTTCCTGAGCTTTGACCTCTTTGTACACCATCTGCTGTTTGAAGCGGTGCACATTTACAAGAGGTTTTTGCATAAGTTAAACCACCACCAACATAAAGACCTAATGGTGGAAGAACAGTTGGTTTTTCAGGTGCAGGAGCCTCTGGTACCGGTAATGGTGGAACCGGTGCAGGAGCTACATTTTTCCCTGCAAATAGTGAACTACTTAGAGCTGTAGCAGCTATAACTGAAAAAATTACCTTTTTCATGACAGACCTTTCCTTGTTTATATAAAGATTATGCTATAATCTAAAGGTGTCTATTAAAGACACAACTCCATTTTAAAACCCTTCCCAGTTTTAATGTAAGAAGCAGAGTTCCCAAAACGCTTCTTACATTTTTTAATATGGGAATGCCATATTGTATAATATTAAACTTTTATCTAAACTTAAATTGGATAAAAATTTAAATAAATTGTTAATTTTTTATTAATTTTCTCACTCCTCTTTTGCTTCAAAAATTCTTATTTTAGTGTGTTAATTATATAAAGATAAGAGATGTTTTATCTCTTTTTTAAATGTGTTGCATTTTACTTCTATCTGTAATCTCTAAAAGAATTACCCAAAACTCCCCCTAATAGAAAATTGGGTATAATCTTTCGATTTATTTTATTAGATAAAGTAGAAGGAATTAAGAGTATGCTTTTATTTACCCCAGGACCAACACCAGTACCAGAAGCTGTTAGATTAGCTATGGCTGAGCCTACACTGCACCATAGAACACCAGAGTTTGAAGCAATTTTTAAAGAGGCAAGAGAGTCACTCATTAAACTTTTTGGAATGGATGATGCAATAATGATTGCTGGTTCAGGTACTGCTGCAATGGAAGCTTCTATTATAAATCTTTGTAAAGGCAAGGCTTTAACTGTAAATGCTGGAAAGTTTGGTGAGCGGTTTGGAAAGATTGTAAAGGCACATGGTAAAGAGTTAGTAGAGCTTAAATATGAGTGGAATACACCAGCATCTGTAGAGGATGTTTTAAAAGCACTCGATGAGCATAGTGATATCGATACTTTTGCTATACAGGTGTGCGAGAGTGCAGGCGGATTGCGACATCCAGTAGAGGAGATCGCTGCGGCCATTAAGGCGAAAAATCCTAATATTATGGTGATTGCAGATGGAATTACTGCAGTAGCGGTAGAGCCAATTGATGTTAGCAATATAGATATTTTAATTACTGGGAGTCAAAAGGCGTTGATGCTTCCACCAGGGCTAGCGATGCTTGGGCTTAGCTTTGCTGCAATAGAGCGAATAGGCAAGGGGAGTGGATACTATTTAAACTTAGCAAGTGAGCTAGCAAAGCAGCGAAAGAATACAACAGCCTATACAGCGGCAACAACACTTATTATTGGACTCAATAAGATCTTTGAGCTTATCGAAAAGAGTGGCGGTATGGAACTGCTCTATAGAAGAACGGCTGTAAGATCAAAAGCACTCTTAGCAGCACTTCAAGCTATTGGTTTAGAGATCTATCCAAAAGCACCTGCAAAAGCTATGGCAACGATCATTGATCCAAATGCAGAGGATATTAGAAAATTACTCAAAACAAAATATAGTGTTAATGTAGCAGGTGGGCAAGATCATCTAAAGGGGAAGATCTTTAGAATAAACAATATGGGGCTTATTGAGACAAACGAGATGCTCTGGGTGGTCGATTCTATCGAGAGTGCTTTGGCAGATTTGGGTCGCAGAGTCTATAGTGGTGAGGCTACAAAGATCTTTTCGCAAACTCTTAGAGAGGAGCTTGCATAGATGATCTTTGAACATGAAATTCCAAGTGGGAGTCGCCTCTACTTTGGAGAGAGTGCGAAGCTAAAGCGAGCAATCGAGAGTCAAAGTGCTCTCTTTTTAGAGGCAAAGGGCTTTAGCGAAATTGTTACACCACTCTTTTCGTACCACCAACACGAGGGCTTAAGCGATAGTAGTCTCTTAATTCGCGTAAATGATGCACACAATAGCCA
>JALWMN010000145.1 GCA_027083895.1 Campylobacteraceae bacterium | reverse complement strand
TCTAACTCTACTTTAAAAGTAGCATTTGGAAGTGCCTCAATTACTTTCCCATCAATCTCAATTACATCATCTTTAGCCATCTACTTCTCCTCTTTTATGGATTAGTTAAAATAACTGCTTTATTATCAACTACAGCCACTTGATGCTCATAATGACTCCCCCTTAAGCCATCACTACTTACAACACTCCATCTATCCTCTAAAATTACTGGTTTACCCTCTTTTTGGCACACCATTGGCTCTATACAAAAGACCATTCCATTTTTTATTTTTGGTCCTTGATTGGTTTTGCCATCAACATAATTAGGAATATTTGGCTCATCGTGGGGCTTTTTACCAATACCGTGTCCACAAAAGTCTCTAAGTGGCACAAAACCAGCTGAGCGAATACTCTCTTCTAAAATAGCACTAAGCTCTTTAAATCGCATTCCAGGCCTAATTGCCTCAATTGCACTATAGAGTGCATCTTTTGAACAATCAATTAGCTTTTGATCCTCACTTGTGATATTACCAACAGGCATAGTAATTGCTGCATCACCATAATATCCATCGACTATTGTACCAATATCTAAGCCTAAAATGTCACCATCTTGCAATTTGTAATCTGTAGGAATACCATGGATAATTACCTCGTTTACAGAGGTACAGACACTTGCAGGAAAGCCATACAACCCCTTAAACGAAGGCTTGGCACCAGCTTTAAGAATATACTCTTCGCCAAGTGCATCGACCTCTTTAAGGGTCATGCCAGGCTTTATGATCCCTCGAAGATACTCCAAAGTTTGACCAACCACTGCACCTGCTTGACGCAGTATCTCGATCTCATTTGGTTTACGAAGCGGTATAGCCATTATAGACCAATATTCCCTGGTGTTTGGTACTGCCCCATAACACGCTGAGCCTCAATTTTTCGCATTGTATCGAGTGCAACTTGAACAACAATAAGCACTGCTGTCCCACCAAAATAGAATGAAGCACCAAGTTTATTAATAATTATGAATGGCACAGTCGAGATAATCGCAAGATATAATGCACCCCAAACTGTTAATTTACTTGCTACATCATTTAAAAACTCTGCTGTCTGTTTTCCTGGTCTAATTGCGGGAATAAATCCACCCTGCTTCTTTAGATTTTCTGCAATATCTTTTGCATTAAACTGGATAGAAGCATAGAAAAATGCAAAAAAGATAACTAAGATAAACATCAAAACGTTATATAAAACACCACCTGGTGTTAAGGCATCTGAGATTGCTGTTAATATTGGATTACTACTTGCTTTTAAGATTGTTAATGGAAACATTAAAATTGCACTCGCAAAGATTGGAGGAATAACTCCAGAGATGTTAATACGAATTGGAATATAGTTCATCACCTTTTTGCTCTGATTTTGCATAATAGTTTTTCGAGAGTAACTAATTGGAATTCTTCTCTCTCCCAACTCTACATAGATAATTGTTAAAATTGTTACTATCATTATAATTGCAATGCCAAGAACTGTTGCAAAATCCATACTTCCTGCATTTACTTGAGATATTGTATTTCCAATTGCACTTGGAATTCCCGATACAATACCAGCAAAGATAATAAGTGAAATACCATTTCCAATACCTCTTTGGGTAATTTGCTCACCAAACCACATAAGTAGCATAGTACCTGTAAGCATAGAGAAAACTGCAATCACAATAAAGCTTGTCATATCAATAAGCACTGCACCTTGACCGCCGCTTCCCATATGCTGCAATCCAAAAGAGACTCCAATTGCTTGCACAACAGTAATAAATATAGTAAAGTAACGAATAATCTGCATATATTTTTGCATACCGTCTCGCTCTTTTTTCATCTGTCCTAATGCTGGGAAAGTAGCTGCCAAAAGCTCCATAACAATAGATGCAGTAATGTATGGCATAATTCCTAAAGAGATAATACTTAGCCTACTTATAGCATTTCCACTAAACATATTTGCAAGCCCAAGAGCATTGTTTGAGTTTTGCTCAAAGAACTGCTTTATCATATCTAGGTCTACCCCAGGAACTGGGATATACGCTAATACACGGTATGCAAAAAGGAAACCAAGCGTGATTAAGATTTTCTGCGTTAATGTGCTATTCATTACTATTTCCTACTAGTTGTTACTGCGTCATCCTTAATTTTAGCAGCTAAATCTTTCGCACCGCTTCCTATAAGTTTAACTCTTGTTACACTCTTGCTTAATTTATGTACACTCTTTATACTCCCTAGTGTAATCTCATCAAGCTCTGCTACTGCTTTAATCTTTTCAATATTAATGACATATGGCTTCTCAACTCTAGATTTAAATCCAATTTTTGGTAGCCGCTTCGCTAATGGCATTTGACCACCCTCGAAGTTTCTCTTTCTAGAGTAACCACTTCTTGATTTTTGCCCCTTTTGACCACGACCTGCAGTCTTACCTGTACCTGATCCCTGACCACGTCCTACTCTCTTTTTTGCATGAGTAGATCCTGGTGCAGGTTGTAGATTATGCAAACCCATTACTGCTCCTTAACCTTTAATTCTTGTTAACGCTTCTATAGTACAGCGAACAAGGTTATTTGGATTGTTTGAACCAATCGATTTAGCAATTATATCTTGAATACCTGCAAGTTCAATCACTGGTCTTGCAGCTCCCCCTGCAATAGCTCCTGTACCTTCACTTGCTGGTCTTAAAATAATTCTACTCGCTTTATACTTATGCTCAATATCGTGTGCAATTGTTGTACCCTTGATATTTATCTTTACAAGAGACTTAAAGGCATCATCCACCGCTTTTTTAATTGCATCTGGAACCTCTTTAGCCTTGCCATATCCAAAGCCAACTGTTCCTTTTTTATTACCAACCACAACAAGTGCAGTAAAGCGGAAACGTCTACCACCCTTTACAACCTTTGTAACACGACCAATATTTACTACAATCTCTTCGAAATCATCTCTATTAATATTTTCCATCCGATTTCCTTAAAATTTAATTCCGCTCTCTCTAAGAGCGTCTGCAAATGATGCTACTACACCATGGTAGAGATAACCATTTCTATCAAATACAATTGATTCTACATTTAAAGCCTTAAGTTTATCACCCAAGTCTTTTGCAACAGTCGCAGCACCCTCTTTATTCGACTTTACACCTAGCTTGATGCCATCACTATATGCTAACGTGTGTCCTTTTACATCATCAATAGCTTGAGCGTAAAAGTGTTTATTCGATCGAAATACTGTTACTCGTGGTCTACTCTCAGTACCAGAGATCTTACCGCGAACTCTTCTTTTACGCTGAGCGTAGCGTCTGCTCTTTAACTTTTGTACACTTTTTAACATGACTTCGCTCCTTACTTACCTGCTGCTTTACCAGCTTTTCTAATGATAACTTCATCAGTATACTT
>JALWMN010000144.1 GCA_027083895.1 Campylobacteraceae bacterium | reverse complement strand
AGCTGAAATTGTATATTTTATAATCTCGTTTGAGTTTATGATTGATGCTACTCTATCAAATCCAAAGTGTTTTAAGGTTAAAAAGAGGCTCATAAATCCTGTAAGTGATCCTGCGAGTGCAAGGCCCATCGCTCCAAGTGGTTTTATAAGAGAGAGAGCTAATATTGAATAGACAATGAGTGAAATTGTAGAAATTTTTGCAGCTTTTGACTGTTCGTGGTTTGCATAGAGCCATAGTGCAAAGAGTTTATTGAGTCCATAAGGAATAAGCCCTATCATATACATAGTAAGTACATTTGCAACGAGATAGGTATTTTCTCGTGTAAATGCACCTCGCTCAAAAAGGAGCCAAATAATTTCGTTGGCGTAGATAATTCCACCTAGAACAGAGGCAGTTAAGAGATAAAGAAGCAACCAAAAACCCTTTTTAAACTCTAAGAGTGCACTATCGATCTTTTTTGCTTTAATCTTTTTAGAGACTGTAGGAAAGATAGCAATAGAGAGAGCGATTGCAAAAAATGCAAGCGGGAGCTGAAAGATACGGTTTGCATAATAAAGTGAGCTAATAGAGCCAGCTGCTAAAAAAGAGGCGAGCCATGTATCTAAAAAGGACATTATTTGTAGTGTAGAGTTTCCCCAAATTGCAGGGAAGAAGCTATTAAAGAAGCGTTTTGTATCCTCTTTAACTGCCTCTTTTTTGCGTTTAAAGTTATGGATTCCATAGCGAAAGAGTTTTAAGAGTTTAAATTTTTTAGCAATAATAATATGGAGTAAGAGTTGCAGCAAGCCACCAACTAAGACGCCATAACTAAGGGCTAAAATAATTTCTAGTTTTGAAGCATCTTTATAAAGAAGCATTGCAATAATCATAGCGATATTTAATAGTGTAGTTGCAAATGCTGTTGTTGCAAAGTGCTCTTTGTATTGTAAAAGTGCTCCTAGATAGGTAACTAAAAATATAAGTGGTAAGTACCAAAACTGGATAGCTACAAATTTAGCTGTAAGCTTTAGTGTTTTAGCATCAAATCCAGGTGCAAGAATAGCACTAATTTGATAAGCAAAGAGATCTACAAGGAGAGAGAGAATAATTATTACTCCAAATAGAATAGTAACTATTCGTACAGTAAAAATAGATTTATAGCGAGCAGCTATGAATGATGGCATAAAGCTTTGGTTAAAGGCACCCTCTGCAAAAATTCGCCGAAAGAAGTTTGGCAGTTTAAAAGCAACGGCAAAGATATCGCTATAGACATTTGCACCTAAAACAGATGCCATTGTAAGATCGCGTATAAAGCCAAAAATTCGCGAAAAGAGAATACCGCCACTATTAGAGAAAAGAGCTTTTAATCTCATATTCTATCTTTTTGAAAGAATTATAACTATAAAATACTAAAAAACTTTAAGGTAGTGATATGATTGTAGGAATAGAGGGAGAGATAGTCTATAAAGAGCCAACACTTTTGCATCTTTTGGTGCATGGTTTAACATATGAGGTGAATGTATCGGTAAATACATCCTCTGGCATTGAAGGCAAGCAAGTGCGGCTTTTTACTACACAAATTATACGAGAGGATGCAAATTTGCTTTATGGTTTTGCAAGCAGGGATGAGAAGCGAATGTTTGATACACTCTTAAAGATTAATGGAGTCGGTCCAAAGGTGGCTTTGGCAGTTTGTTCTACCTTTGCACCAGAGACCTTTGCAAAGATTGTAAGTAGCAAAGATGTTGCAATGTTAAAGAGAGTTCCAGGTATTGGCCCAAAAGCTGCAAGTCGAATATTGGTTGAATTAGCTGATTTTATTGTAAGAGGAAATGAAGAAGAGAGTAGTGATGACTCTGCACTCCTAGAGGCAACTTTAGCACTAGAGTCTTTAGGTTTTAAGAAAGAGGCTATCAAGAAGGCACTTAGTGGTGAGAGTGGGGATGTTGGTACACTTGTGAAGATTGCTCTTAAGAAGTTGCAGCGGCTATAAGGAAGTAAAAGACAGAGAGCAAAAAGCTGAAAGCTTTTTGGAAAGGGTTATTGTAGGTGAAAGTGTATGAGAATATAATTATTGGTGGAGGTGCATCTGGTTTAATGTTTGCTGCTCAGCTAAGAAAGAAAAAGAGGAGTATGATTGTTGAGGGTAATAGTAAATTGGGAGCCAAAATTGAAATTTCAGGTGGTGGGGCTTGCAACTTTACAAATAAGAAGATTACTCCTAGTGACTATTTAGCAGAGAAAAGTTTTATTAAAGAGACACTCAAAGAGTATAACAATCGATGGCTTCTAAGCTGGCTTGAGGAGCGAGGTTTAGAGTATCGTATAAAAAATGGGCGAGAGTACTTTTGTAAAAAGAGTTCAAAAGAGATACTCGATATTTTTAAACGTGAGATTAGAGGCGTAGAGCTAAGGTTATCTACTCGTGTAGAGAGTATTAGTAAGAGAGATGAGAACTTTGTTGTAAAGAGTTCTCGTGGGGATATAGTAGGAAAGAGAGTAATTGTTGCTACTGGAGGTTTGAGTTTTCCTAAATTGGGAGCTAGTGCTATTGGTTATGAGATCGCAAAGAGCTTTGGACATAGTGTAACGCCACTACAACCTGCACTCGTTGGATTTACTCTGCAGCCACAAGATTCGTTTTTTAAAAGCTTAAGTGGGGTAAGTGTTCATGTGGTTTTAAAGGTTGGAAAGAGAGAGTTTAGTGGTTCTTTGCTCTTTGCTCATAAAGGGTTAAGTGGCCCTGTTATTCTGAATGCATCACTCTTTTGGCAAAAGGGATATATTGAGATAGACTTTTTACCAAATTTTGATTTAAATAGTATAAAAAAGAGTAGTAAGAGCCTCTCTAATCTTTTACCCCTTCCCAAAAGAGTAACAAAGCACTTTGTGGAAGCACTCTCTATAAGAGATGTCGCAGCAAAAAATTTAAGAAAAGCGGAGTGGGAGCAGTTAGAGAGAATCAAAAGTTACACCTTTGCACCTGCAGGTACATTTGGATTTAGCAAGGCAGAGGTTACAAAGGGTGGTATTGTAGTAGAAGAGGTTGACCAAAATAGTTTTATGAGCAAAAGGGTAGATAATCTCTTCTTTTTAGGTGAAGTGCTCGATGTAACTGGTAGGCTTGGTGGATATAACTTTCAATGGGCATTTGCATCTGCAGCAAAGTGTGCAAAAGCCATTGAGCATAGAGCATGAAAGAGGGTAATATTTTTTAATAAAAAAGGAAAATTTCTATTTTTTTTGATAAAATAGAGAAATCAGAACTGGGGGATAGTTATATGAAGTTTAAGATAAGGTTAGCAGTTGCTATTGGAGTTTCTCTCTTTATCTCTGGATGTGGAGGAGTAGGTCTAGGGGGTAATTGGAGCAGTGCCCAAGAGCGTGAATTTTTTGAGATTTTACATGATGATACATACTCTTCACTTTGTAATTTACGACCAATGGTTACCCAATACCAAAAGACAAAAGATAAAAAGATTCTCAGTCAGATTCTTGTAAAGTATGCAGAGAATTTAGCCAATGGCTGTATCGATCAAGAGAGTTTTAAAGCAGCTATTCGTGAGAGAGAGGCTCAGGGTATTAATACACACTATGAGTTCTATAATGAGTATGTTAGTAGTAGTGAAATTATTGAAAAACTAAAAAAGGGGAGTAGTATTAAGTCGATACTTGAGCCCTATGTTCCACAAATGCCTCAATTCTTTCCACTTATAGCTGCCTACAAAAGTGCTATATCACCAGTGCAGAAGTATAAAATAAAGCTTAATATCGAACGGGTAAAACTCTTAAAGCCAGATGGCTGGGATACCTACATAATGGTAAATGTTCCTGAGTTTAAGTTCCGCTTCTATGAAAATGGCATGAAACGATTAGAGTTTAAAGTAATTGTTGGTAAACCTACGTGGCAAACTCCAATCTTTAGCAGTATGATGAAGTATATTACTGTACACCCTACTTGGAATGTACCAGATAATATTGCACGAAAAGAGGAGATTCCAAAAATTATTAAAGATCCAAGTTACTTACGACGACGCAATATGGTTGTCAAAAGAGATTATGGGCTAGATTCGCCAACAGTAGATCCAAGAAGTGTACACTGGAAACAGTATCTCTCTCCTGAGTGGGCGAATAAACCACTACCATATAAGCTTATTGAGCGAGCAAGTTCTCGGAATGCACTTGGACGGGTTAAGTTTATGTTTCCAAATCGATTTTCGGTCTATATGCATGATACCAATAATAAAAAGCTCTTTAATAGTGAATATAGAGCATTTAGCCATGGCTGTATGCGTTTAGAGAAGCCTTTAAAACTATTAGGTTATATAGCATCTGGTTATACAAAACAGAGTTTTGAACAAGTTAATGATATTCTTAAAAATAAAAAGACAGGTTATGTGAATCTACAGAGAAAGATTCCAGTACATATTGTCTATTTGACTGCATATGTTGAAAATGGTGTAGTCCAATTCTTTAACGATATTTATGGCTTTGATAGAATGCAAAGGTTAAATATCCCTACAACTATGGTGGAGACTAGCAAATAGTATGGCGATATTTGATTTAGAGTATAAGGGTGTAAACTTCTCTATCTCCTACCTTCAAAAGAATATCGATAGAGAGAAAACGGTACTTTTTCTACACGGTTGGGGGAGTAATAAGGAGATAATGTATGGTATCTTTAAATCGACTCTACCAGAGTATCGACATATCTATATAGATATGCCAGGATTTGGTGCTTCGCAAAATGACATGATGGTTTTAACAACACAAGATTATAGGGCAATTATAGCTCTTTTTTTAGAAAAGTTTGGTGCAAGGCCGCAGATAATTGCTGGTCACTCATTTGGTGGGAAGGTTGCAACGCTTCTTAATCCACCATGTTTGGTACTTCTCTCAAGTGCTGGCATTTTAGTACCTAAGCCTTTAACTATTCGATTAAAAATAGCTCTCTTTAAGCTCTTTAAACCATTTGGTATTCACCGTCTACGTAAATTTTTTGTTGCAGATGATGCAAAAGAGATGAATAAAGTTATGTATGAGACATTTAAAAATGTTGTAGATGAGGATTTTGAAGATAATTTTAAAAGATACAAGGGAAAGGCACTCCTCTTTTGGGGGAAAGAGGATACTGCAACTCCACTCTGGACTGGAGAGAAGATAGAGCAGCTTATTGTTAATTCTAAGCTCTATCCTCTAAGTGGTGACCACTTCTTTTTTGCCAGTCATGGGCAGTTTATAGGCAAGACAATTTCGAATGAGTGTAAGGAAATAGATGAATAGTGTAATGAATATTGTAAGTTATCTTGTTTTTCTTGTTCTATTAGGCTATTACTTTATTACGACTGCTCAGTGGTATAGTTATAAGCTCAATAGAGTTATTTTTCATCACACAAAGGCATGGTGGAATATTGCATACTTTTTAGTTCCATTTGCTGCTTATGAAGCTTTGAATTTTGCTCGTTTAAATTATCTGCAGCCACTTGTTGTTGTGCTCTATGCAATTGCTCTATTTTTATGGTATAGAGACTTAGATAAGCCATTAGTTTGGACTGGAAGAGTAAAACGTTTCTTTATAGCTCTTTTTATTTTCGCATTTGTAACTTTTTTTGCAACAAAGAGTACCCTTCTTGTTCTTCCATTGATTGCTGCATGGTTAGCATCTCTTGCAATTGAAAAACTCCTTTTTATTGGGTATAAAAATAGGGCACAAGAGAAGCTTGAGAGTAGAGGTGATCTCATAGTGGTAGGTGTTACTGCAAGCTATGGGAAGACGAGTATGAAAAACTTTATTGCTCATCTTTTGTCAAAAAAGTATAGGGTCTATGCAACACCTCGCTCGGTAAATACTCTTGGTGGTATTGTAAAAGATATTAATGTTGATCTATCTGATGATGCCCAAGTTTATGTGGTAGAGATGGGGGCAAGGGAGGCTGGTGATATTTATGATATTACTTCGTTAGTAAATCCACACTACGCAGTAGTTGGCACAATTGGACCAGCACATATAGAGTATTTTAAAACTTTAGAGAGAATTCGCAATACTAAGATGGAGATTATAAAGAGTAATCGTCTCAAAAAAGCGTGGGTACATATTAGTGCAAATGTAAAATCTACTAACCCTAAAATAGAGCTTTTTGGGCATGATATTAAAGATATTAAATCGACTCTTGATGGAGTATGCTTTAGTTTAGATAACAACTACTACTGTGCAAATATCTTAGGCGATTTTAATGCAATAAATTTAGCCGCTGCTATTAAGGTTGCTAAAGAGTTAGGTGTAGAAGATGAGCAGATTAAAGTTGCCCTACAAGAGTTAAAGCCTATCGAGCATCGACTACAAAAAATAGAGGCTGGTGGTAAAATAATTATTGATGATAGTTTTAATGGTAATATTGATGGAATGCTTTCGGCTTTTGAGTTAGCTGCAACTTATAATGGTAGAAAAGTTGTAATTACACCAGGACTTGTAGAGGTTGATGATAAGTTAAATATAGATGTAGCTAAAAAGGCTAATGAAGTGTTTGATTTAGTGGTAGTTACTGGCGAGTTGAACTACCCAATATTTAAAGAGTATGTAGATAACTCTAAATTAATCCATTTAAAAGATAAGTCTAATTTAGAGAGTTTCTTAGCTAAAAATACTAAAACTGGGGATTTAATACTATTTGCAAATGATGCACCTAGTTTTATTTAGTGAGTAGTTGTTGGTTTATTATAATAGATGATAGTTGATTGAAAGGAGATGTATGAAGTTAGAAGAGTTAAAAGAGAAAATAGCTAATAGTGAAGGTGCAATGCTCTATTTTTGGGGCGATAATTGTGCAGTTTGCGATGCATTAAAGCCAAAAATAAAAGAGCTTTTTGATAACTCTTTTCCAAAAATAGAACAGATCTATATAGATGCAAAAAAGAATCAAGATATTGCTGCAGCTTTTAGTGTATTTTCTATTCCTACGACAATAGTATTTTTAGATGGCAAAGAGTTTGCAAGAGAAGGTAGAGCAATGAGTATTGCTGCATTAGAAGAGAAGATACGCAGACCATATGAAATTATGACTTCTTAAATTGATTAATTTACCTTTTTTAGTTACAATAGTGTTCAAGAGATATTTTTTATAGAGATGGAGATATAGATGAATAGGAATAGGGATTTTACAGGTAGTTGTATAGAGCGATATCTTCTCATAGCAATCTTGCCAACACTCTTTTTACTTTTTTTAGGACTAAATCTCTTTCATGTGATTAATATAGTACATATCTATGCCCATACATTCTATATTACTCTTGGAATCTATTTGATCTTTTTACTCTTTATGCCTCATAATGCTTTTGTTGCTGTTTGTAAAATTCGAAACAATTTTGATATTACACGAAATGAGCTAGAGATTAGTTTAGAAAAGAGTGCTATTACAATTGATGGAAAGACTAAATCTGTTTTAAGTGTTCGTGATTTTTTAGAGGAGTATTTTAAAAATTTACGTAATGACCACTTTGCAAAAATTGCTTCAAGTACCTTTCCTATGCTTGGGATTTTAGGTACCTTTGTAGCTATTGCTATCTCGATGCCGGACTTTACAGTAAATAGTACACAGGAGTTAGATAGTGAGATATCAACACTCCTAGCAGGTGTTGGGACCGCATTTTATGCTTCGATTTATGGTATTTTTCTCTCACTTTTATGGACATTTTTTGAGCGGCTTGGACTTTCTGGTATTGAGAAGATTACTTTGGCTCTTGAAGATCTCTATACAAATCATATTTGGAGCAAAAAGGAGCTTTTAAAATTTCAATATAATCAAAAAACATTAATGGAGAATGAATTGATTAATGCTCTAAAGAGTGCTTTTAATCTTGATTTTATTAAAGAGTTAAATAGAGAGCATTTAGCAAGTTATGAAAAAATGATTACGATAACAAATAGTACTCTAAGTAGTTTAGAAAATAGTATAAAGCGGAGTGCACTAGAGATTGAAGAGAGTATTGCTAAAATAGATAGTGCAAATGATACACTTGAGGCAAGATTGGTCCTAGAAGAGAATCTAGCAGAGTTTAATAAGAGTGCTAAAGAGCTTCATAAATTACTCTTAAGCTTTGATAATGGGCTTGATAGGGCTTTACATACTATAGATAGTGAGTTAGCCTCAGCTGTAAAACATATTGAAGAGATGGTAAAAGTTGTAAAAGAGAATTAGAAAGAGTAAAGAGTGTTTCATAGAAAAAGTAGCAGTAACGAGAGTAATTTTTGGATATCGTATGCCGATTTAATGGCGGGATTGCTCTTTGTATTTATTCTTTTAGTTGGTGCAATTGTTTCAAAGTCAACAATATTGCGAAACAATTTAAAGCAAAAAGAGCAGGTATTAGAGAAGACATCGTTAGAGTTAAATAAAACTGCTAAAGCATTGGAACATCAGGCAAATAAGGTAAACAAGCAGAGCCAAATCATAAAAGAGCAGATTGCTAAAATTAAACTCAAAGAGGAGGAGATTAATCAGTTAAAAGCACTCTTAGCAGAGCGGACTAATGAATTAAATAATACTAAAGCGGTTTTAGCAGTAACCAAAGATGCACTAATACTAAAAGAGAATGAGATAAAGAGACTCAACCAACTTCTACTTGCTAAAAATAGTAAAATAGATAGACTCAATGGTAAAGTAGTGATTTTACAAAATTTACTGCAAGAGAGTAATACAACACTTCTTGAGAAAGATAAATTGTTAGAGAAATATAAAGAGAGAGTTCTCATTCTCTCAAACAATCTTACAAAAAAAAGTGATGAACTTAATTTAACACAAACGAAACTACAAAAGCTATTGGTAGCCCTTGATCAAAAACAGAGTCGCTATGAAGATCTCGTTAAGAGGCTACAGAGTAAAAGAGAGAAAATAAAGTATCTTACTGGCATTCGTTTACGCATTATTGATGAGCTTAAGAAGACACTTGGTAGAAGTGTAGATGTTACGAAAGATGGAGCTTTAAAATTAAATTCAAATATTCTCTTTGATAAAGATAGCAGTCAACTTAAAGAGGCAGCAAAAGCTCAGCTTAAAGAGCTCTTTACAAAATATATAAAAGCCCTTATGGAAAATCCAGCAATTAAAGAGAATATTGATCGTATTGTTATTGAAGGGCATACAGATAGTGATGGTGGTTATCTTTATAATTTAAAACTCTCCCAAGAGAGAGCCCTATCAGTTATGAATTATCTTTTGACACTACCTATTGCAAAGAGATACTCTTTAGAAAAGTATTTAACTGCAAGTGGTCGCTCATTTTTAGATAGAGTAATACAAAATGGTGTTGAAGATAAAGAAGCATCTCGAAGAATTGAGTTTAAATTTCGTTTAAAAAATCAAAATGCATTCTATGAAATAGAGAAGATCTTAGATGAAGATAGATAACTTTGAAGCAAAAGAGATAAAGAAAGTTGTAAAGGAAATAGAGCACAAACTTAAAATTGTTAAGCAAAAAGAGTCTCTGCTCCATAAGCTAAAACGGTTATTTTTTAACCGTTAAACTCCTTATGTTTAGTTAAACCCAAATTTGCATTAGAGATTAGATTAACAACCTATAACAAATCATTTAGCTATGGGTATTTGCAAAAATTTATCAATTAACCTATTGGTTAACCTTAAGATTTGTGCCAATACCACAACCAAAGCATTTGTCAAACCTTTACTATTTCTACTGCAAAATCCGGAGTAAAAATTGTTCAAACTCTTTAAAATTGGGTAGGTTTAAGTTAAAATCTCGAACTGGCTCTTCCCATGTTGTTTTTGGAAAGTAGGGGTCGTTTGTAAATCTTGCGATGATATGCCAATGCACTCTTTGAAGCATATTTCCAAAAGAGGCTAAATTAATTTTATCAGGGTTATAAAACTCAATAAGAGATCTTTCAATATCTTCTAAGAGTCCATACATCTCCATTTTCATATCAAATGGAATATCGCTTATCTCTTTATACTCAAATTTTGTAAATAACTTTAACCATGGTAATTTAGAGTCATGTTTTTCTATATAGAAGTTTTCATTTTCCCATATTCTCATTAGCGTAACCTTTTTTGTTTTATTTTGCCTAGTTTATAGATTGCAGAAGGGGTCTTAGGTTTAGATAGAGGGTATATTATAATATCGGCTCTGCTATAAGCAAAGGTATAATCGAAATCTTTTCCACTTTGGTTAGCTGAAGTTGTATATGCCCAGCTAAGTCTATTAATGAGTAGATTGTGTCTTTTATCTTTAATTACACGAAAAGAGTACTCTTTACTTAGAATAAATGTACTTTTTTTTGCAACTCTTACCTCCCTTCTAAACTTTTTGGGAACTCTTTTTTTTATAGAGGCTAAAGAAGGAAGGGCTTGAATATAGCTTTTGTTTGGTAGTCTCTTTTTAGCTCTATCGAGTCTCTCTTTATCTTTAGAGAGTAACCCAATAGTTGTGTCGGTATTTGTTAAAAAGAGGCAACTATCCATTTATAAGGTAATCTTGTAGGGCATTTGGTTCAATATCGCCTTGAGTTGCTTTTAGCGATTTAATTGCTAATGCTGCTGCTTTAGCTGCTGCTATTGTTGTAAAGTATGCAACATTGTTTGCTAAGACACTTTGTCTAATCTTTTTAGCATCACTCTTACTTGCCGTATTATCGCTTGTATTAATTGCAATTGCAATTTCATTATTTTTAATCATATCATCGATATTTGGGCGACCTTCGCTTAGTTTTAGTACAAGTTCGCACTCTATTCCAGCCTCGCGTAAGGCTTTGTGTGTACCTTTTGTTGCTACAATTTTCATACCTAAGTCGCTATAGAGTTTACCTATTTCACCTGCTAGTGGCTTATCGTTGCTTGTTAGCGAGATAAATACAGTTCCTTCAAGTGGAATAATGTTTTTAGAGGCAAATTGACTCTTTGCAAAGCTCATACCAAAGTCTGTGCTAATTCCCATTACTTCACCAGTTGATTTCATCTCTGGACCTAAGATTAGGTCTGAACCTGGGAGTTTATTAAATGGGAATACAGCCTCTTTTACTGCTACATGAGCTTTCTCTTTTGGTTTCATTGGAACTGCATCGTAATTGACAACTTTAAATGTGTCGTAGAATTTAAGAGCCTCTCTTAAGTTGCCCTCTACCATAACTCTTGTTGCAACTTTTGCAAGTGGAAGTCCAGTTGCTTTAGATACAAATGGTACAGTTCTAGAGGCTCTTGGATTTACCTCGATTAAATAAACCTCATTTTCAAAAATAGCATACTGCACATTCATAAGCCCAACAACACCAAGCCCAAGAGCAATATCCATAGTCTGTTTTTCTATTTTGGCTTTTAGCTCATTACTAATTGAGATTGTTGGCAGTATACAAGCACTATCACCAGAGTGTATACCTGCCTCTTCGATATGCTGCATTAGTGAACCAATATAGACCTCTTTACCATCACTTATAGCATCTACATCAAGTTCAATTGCATTGTTTAAGAATTTATCGATAAGTACTGGAGACTCGTTAGAAACCTCTACAGCCTCATCCATATACTGTTTAAGTTCGCTATCGCTATAGACAGTCTTCATTGCTCTACCACCAAGAACAAAGCTTGGTCTAACAAGTACTGGATAGCCAATTCTATTTGCAATAATTAATGCCTCTTCTTTTGTAAATGCAGTACCGTTATCTGGCTGTTTTAAGCCTAGCTTTTTAATAAAGTCTGAAAACTTTTCTCTATCTTCAGCCATATCGATAACTTTTGCACTTGTACCAATTATTTTAGCACCAATTTGTGTTAAGTTTTTAGCTAGTTTTAAAGGCGTTTGCCCACCAAAGTGTACAATAATTCCATCTGGCTTTTCATGCTCAATTACATTTCTTACATGCTCAAAATCGATTGGCTCGAAGTATAAAATGTCGCTTGTATCGTAATCAGTAGATACAGTCTCTGGGTTACAGTTGTACATTATAGATTTTATACCCATATCCTCTAGGGCGAATGCTGCGTGAACACAGCAGTAGTCAAACTCGATACCTTGCCCAATTCTGTTTGGTCCACCACCAATAACAAGTATCTTTTTTTCATTACTATTTGTAGGGTTTGTCTGTTTGAATTCATCAGTAATACTTGTTGTAGAGTAAAGGTATGGTGTTAGAGCTTTAAACTCAGCTGCACATGTATCTACTTCGTTAAAGTGCTGCTTTATGCCTAACTTTTCTCTTGCATTATAGATATCATTTTCTCTAAGTTCTGTTCCCTCTTCTTTATTGATTAAGTGGGCAATCATAGCATCGCTAAAGCCTTCGCTTTTTACCTTCCGTAAAAGCTCTTTATTGTTTAAAATAGAGATATTTATCTCTTTTTCTCTTTTTGCTAACTCTTCAAATTGGTATAGGAACCATGGGTCTATTTTAGAGAGTTCATAAATCTCTTCGACACTTTTGCCTCTTCTAAAGCCCTCCATGACATATAAAATTCTATCGCTATTTGGGCGACGAATCTCTCTATTGAGAGTCTCTTCATTACAATCAATTTCGTTAAAGCCTATAAGTCCAGTCTCTAGCGATACAAGAGCTTTTTGGAAAGACTCTTTAAATGTTCTTCCAATACTCATAACTTCACCAACAGACTTCATAGCAGTTGTTAGTGTAGAATCAGCCATTGGGAACTTTTCAAAAGTAAAGCGAGGAATTTTTGTAACGATATAATCGATTACTGGCTCAAAACTTGCAGGGGTTCCTGTAATGTCGTTTGTAATCTCATCGAGCGTAAAGCCAACTGCTAGAAGAGTTGCGACTTTTGCAATAGGGTAGCCTGTAGCTTTAGAAGCAAGTGCAGAAGAGCGGCTAACACGTGGGTTCATTTCGATTACTATCATTCTTCCAGTTTTTGGATTAACCGCAAACTGAACATTGCTACCACCTGTATCTACACCAATTTCTCTTAAAATTTTAAAAGAGGCATCTCTCATTCTTTGGTACTCTTTATCTGTAAGAGTAAGGGCTGGAGCAATTGTAATAGAGTCTCCTGTATGTACACCCATTGGGTCTAAGTTTTCAATAGAACATACAATAATACAGTTATCTGCACTGTCTCTAATAACCTCCATCTCATACTCTTTCCAGCCAAGCAGAGACTCTTCGATTAAGATTTCATTAATTGGGCTAGCCTCTAATCCATTTTTTGCAATCTCTTTAAACTCATCGATATTATATGCGACTCCGCTTCCGCCACCAGCTAAAGTGTAAGAGGCTCTAATAATGAGTGGAAAGCCAATCTTTTTAGCAGCTTCAAGAGCTTCATCCATATTATAAGCATATTGAGAGATAGGTAAATCCATACCAATTTTAATCATCGCCTCTTTAAAGGCTTGTCTATCTTCACCCTTTTTAATAGCTTCTGGATTTGCACCTAAGAACTCTACACCCTCTAGCATACCCTTTTCATACATACTCATTGCAACGTTAAGGGCTGTTTGCCCACCCATAGTTGGAAGAATTGCATCTACATTCTCTTTTGCGATAATCTTAGCAATAACATTCTCTTCGATTGGCTCAATATAGGTTCTGTCGGCAAATTCAGGATCGGTCATAATAGTAGCTGGATTGGAGTTGATCAATACAACACGATAACCTAAGCTTTTAAGTGTCTTTGCTGCTTGGGTACCAGAGTAGTCAAATTCACATGCTTGACCAATGACTATGGGACCAGATCCAATAAGAAGAATAGTTTTTATATCGGTACGTTTTGGCATATATAGATACCTCTTTTTAAGTTAGTATTATACTCAAAGGATTTAAATATGAGCTTTAGAGATTGAGCCCAAAATTTGCATTAGTGATTAACAATCTTTACAAATCATTTAGCTATGGGTATTTACAAAAATCTACCAATTAAGATATGGGTTATAATCTCAAGATTTTTGTAAATACCCTAAAACAAAGC
>JALWMN010000143.1 GCA_027083895.1 Campylobacteraceae bacterium | reverse complement strand
GAAAAGGTTATAGAAGCTGTCCATAAAAAAAGTGGTGATATCAAAGTATCTGTAATTCCTGTAAAACTCCTTGCAACTGTTATTACCCTCTTTAGTGGAGGCTCAGCTGGAAAAGAGGGTCCAGGAGCACAAATTGGTGCTGGAGTTGCTTCTGCAATCTCAAACTTTCTTCATTTTTCTCCAAAAGATCGAAAAAAATTGGTTGTCTGTGGGGTGAGTGCAGGTTTTGCAACAGTCTTTGGAACACCAATTGCAGGAGCAATCTTTGGAATAGAGGTCCTAATTGTTGGTTCACTCCTATATGATCTATTACTCCCTTCGATTGTCTCAGGCTTTAGTGCCTTCTTTACTGCCCAATATTTAGGGGTTCGCTATACCTACTATGAGATTAGCTATTTTCAAAACTATACGATCGATATAGCTCTAATTGGTAAAGTAATCCTAGCCGGGATCTTTTTTGGACTTATCGCCTATATGATAGTTGCCTCACTACGAAAGATAGAAAAATCGGTAGAGAAGATTCCACTAAGCCCCTACAAAAAGGCTTTTTTGGCTGGTTCACTTTTGATTCTTCTCTCGTTTTTCTTTGGCGATAACTACTTTGGTTTGGGACTAGAGAGTATTTCACAAGCTTTGCAATATGGCTCTGCTGGTGGAAGTGAAACACCATGGTATGCCTTTATTTTAAAAATATTCTATACCGCTGTAACTCTTGGTAGCGGTGGAAGTGGGGGCATTGTTACACCTATCTTCTATATTGGTGCTACGAGTGGACACTTTTTTGGCAACTTGGTTGCTAATAGCGACCAAGTTGCACTCTTTGGAGCTTTAGGCTTTGTAAGTGTTCTTGCGGCAGCAACAAATGCACCCATTGCTGCAATTGTTATGGCTATGGAGCTCTTTGGAATTGATGTAGCTCACTATGCTGTTATAACTATTGCAATTAGCTTTTTAGTCATAGGACACCGATCTGTCTTTCCATCGCAAAAGCTAGCTATGCAAAAGTCTGATATGCTCAAAATCGACTATGGTGAAGATATTGAACATGCAAGCGTAAGTCTCCATCCAGAACATACAAAACAGCTTCAACGACTACAACGACGACTACGTATAGAGCGAATTCGAAATAAAAAGCTCATTGCAGCTATTCGAAATAGACGAAAAGAGAGAAGAGAGAGACGCAAAAAAAGGTTACAAAAGAGCTAATATTTTCTATCCATGAATTGGATAGAAAGATATATTTAAATCTATTTCATCGATTTAAAAAATAGGTTTACTTATTAAAAGTAAACTTTTCGCCACTCTCTAACACTTCTAAATACTTATGCCACGCTCGATAGTTATTTAAAAAGAGCATAAAGAATGCTACCGTAAGCAAAAATGCACTTAAATACCAAAGCTTGGATATAAATATTGCTACTACAGCGGCTATAAATGCTGCTAAGAAGATATAAAAGTTTTGCTTTGCATAGTTAGGTGTAGTTACTTCATGCATCATTGGGGCATTAAAGTAACCTTGAGCATTCAGATGGAACCAGACTAAAAATGGAACTATCTTATAACTCATTGCAAAAATAATACTTAGAGGGAAAAAGCTAAAAAAAACTACTAGTAGTAGCGGTTGGAGTGTCACAAAATGGATAACAATAAGTGCTATAGAAAAGGCGATAAATGCCACTTGACCTAAGATCCAAAAAAGAGTTGTTGCATCGATCACTGGGCGTTTTTTCTGCTTAAGTCGAAGAAGTATAAACCAAGCATGAAAAGCGATAAGTAGCACAACTAAAAGTTGCAATATGCTTCGAATCTTTGGATTTAAACTTGAGAAAAAGAGATCAACAAAGAGGAGTGTAATAATTGCTATCGGAAGATTTTTTGCATACCTTTTTGGAAATGGAGGAGTTACATAAAACATCTCTATCACCTGAAATGAAACAGAAATAATTAGCAGCGAAACCCACCCAAAGAGTCCAAAGCTATAGTGCATCTCTTTAAGCCAAAGGTAATCTATATCGATTGCAATTCCACCCCTTATTGCTACAAGCGTCATACCCAAAACTGCAACAACGATTAAAGCAGTAAGAGAGAGCATCATTCCTCGAGAAGAGTTGTTGTGCTTAATCTTTCTTAGCTGCCCAAACATGGCAAAAGCAGTAAAGAAGATTGCATATGCCAAAAAGAGTGTAGCTAACAGATAGAGTACTTTAGCATTTGTAAAAAGTGCTGCTACCAAAGCAGTAATTCCAAAAATAAAGATATAGTTCACTCTCAGTGCCAAAAGTTCAGCCCCCTTAATATGCACTCCACATAGAACCGGCAGCATCTGATAGAGTGCCCCAAACATAAATGAACCCATCACTCCAAGGGTAAAGAGATGGGTTAAAGCTATCGTTTGTGGGAGTGAAAAGTTAGCAATATCTGATCCCACAAAAAAGAGCATAATAGAAGCAATAACTCCAAAAATTGAACCTGTTATAAAGAAACGTAATACTACAACAATGGGTGGTGCCTGCTCGAGGCTAAGTCCACTATTTTGAAACATATCGAATATACTCCTCTAAATCTACTTCACTATTTGGAGAGATAAGAATATGCCAATTGCCATCCTCTCCATAATGTGAAATATTATTGAGTTTATGCTCATTTGCAAGAGCTAAAAGTGGTATTGGCTCTTTTCGATGAAGCATATAAAAAAAGCTCTCTGTATCTAATTTTTTTAGAATTTCTATAGCTTGTTTGAGGGGCTCTGGATGCTCAAGAGGCCTTGCATCTAAAAAGTACTCTCTCAAGGGGCCACCTCTTCCATTTTTTTAATTAACTCCTCTTTAATATTTGGAGCAAAGAGTCTATCTGCCATAGCATAGAGCATCTGCTCCTCTTTCATATTGTGCTGCTGCAAAAGTATCATTAATGACTCAGCAAGCGAAAGATAGGCATCTTTATCTTCACTCTCAATAGCTTGCACCATCTTTCCAAGAAGCCCTCGAACCTGTTCATGCTCATACCTCATTACCCGCGTTGGCCCATCACTAGAGCCTGTAGCCTCTTCGAAGGCTGGAAAGAACTCCTCCTCCTCTTTTTTAAAGTGTAAAAGTGTCTCATCAGCAAATTTTATAAACTCCTCTTTAGTTTTTGCAAAATCACCCTTTGCTGCAGCCTCTTCAGCTCTTGCAAAGATAACATCACACTCTCTATGCTCAGGTGTTAAATATTGTGATATATCCATTAGAACTCCTTTTTTCACAATTATAGTTAAAGTTGTCTTCCTAAAAATAGATTTATATCAATTTTTTCCTAAGAGATATACTAATCTTCCCTATTAGTTACCCATTTTATAAAAAAAATTAATAGTATTAAATAAAACTTTTTTTAAAGATCCTAAAATATGCTATACTAAAATAAAACCACAAAAAAGGAGAGAAGCATGATAAAAGGTATAATTTGCGATATCGGT
>JALWMN010000142.1 GCA_027083895.1 Campylobacteraceae bacterium | reverse complement strand
TATTACTATAAGCTTTATACTTTTGTGCAAGTTCTGTTTTTGTAAACTCTTCAGTATTACTCACACCAAGTATCCAAAGATTTTGCCCAATATCTATACGTAAATTACCATCGCCAAGAGTGCTACTTACTCTACTTGCCTCTATCATATCGCTACCACTAAATATTCCAGAAGCAACAGTTAATTTCATAGCAAATTTACCATCTCTAGTTAATATCTTATTGCTTCCAAAGTTAATAGGCAATGAATTTACCATATTCACTCCAGCTTCCACCCTCTTCTTACCAATAGAAGCTAATGCAACATCCATAAACTGCTTTGCCCCTACATCCTTAATTAAGTAAAAGAGTCTATTTTTGTTTCTGTTATCTCTATAACCATACTCTTTAAATGTATCTACAATCGCTTTAAAGACCTCTTTTACCTCATTTGCAGCTACAAAACAATCTGCACATACTGCTTGCTGACCAACTTTACCACCTAAATAGATATTAAAGCCCCACACGCCATCTTTTTGAGCCAACACAAACGAGCAATCATGACCATAGATATTACAACTATTCGAGAGCGATCCTAAAATTGCACTGTTAAATTTACGAGGCAGTGTTCCAATATACTCACTCTTTTTTAAAAAAACCTCTTGCATCTGCTCTAATAGTGGTTGCGTATAGATTATATTATCGTGTGCATACCCATCTAATGGATCTGTTACTATGTTTCTAAGGTTATCTATCCCAGTTTGATACGTTGTAATACCAACACTATCAAGCTCTTTTACAACTGAAGCTATATCTTCTATTTTTATATAGCGAAGCTCTATTTGCATCCTTGTTGTTAGATCAATATAGTCATTGCCAAACTTTTTGGCAACTTCACCTATCTTTTGTGCTTGTTCAAAGCTTAGCTTACCACCAGGTATTCTAACACGCAGCATAAAATCGCCCTCTTTAATAAAGTACCCAAAGCACTTTAAAAAGAAAGCACTATCCTCTTTAGAGAGATTATCCCATCCAGAAGCAGCAATCTCTTCTAATCTTTTATATACATTTTCTGGATCAATTTGAGTTTTTATAGCTTCTATTTTGTTTATCTTTTTACTTCTAGCCTCTTTAGCCTCTTCTAATGTTATCATAGATACCCCATATATACTTTTTCCAAAATTATACTAAGATTTTTAAAACACTATTGCCTAAATTTTAATCACTTAATATTATAAAAATTAATCTATAATTCTATCAAAACTTCATAAAAAGGATTTATTGATGGCAAAAGGCTTTAGTGCACTAAAAAACGAAGGGCATCTCCCTACGCTCTTTATGGCGTTTGTCTACTTCGATATGAGCTTTATGGTTTGGACTATGCTAGGACCACTCTCTACTGAAATTGCAGAGGCTCTAGCAAAAAATGGATTTATGATTACTCCATCTCAAAAGGCAACACTTCTTTCACTACCAATCTTATCAGGAGCAATCTTAAGAATACTGCTAGGATTTTTAGTCGATAAAATTGGACCAAAACTAACTGCACTTATTGCTCAAGCAATTGTTATTGGTGCACTTAGTTTAGCATTCTTCCAAGGTGATCAAATTACATATAATCAACTACTTCTAGTCGCATTAGGGCTTGGTTTTGCAGGGGCAAGTTTTGCAGTTGCTCTTCCACAAGCGGGGCAGTGGTATCCACCAAGCCTGCAAGGTGTTGTTATGGGTATTGCTGGAGCTGGTAATATTGGTGTTGTACTAGATTTCCTTTTAGCACCAAAGATTGCTGAACATTGGGGTTGGAATGCCGTATTTGGGGTTGGAGCAGCCCTCTCAACTATTGTCTGGTTTGCATACCTCTTCTTAGCAAAAGATGCACCAGAATCTGTATATAAAAAGAATCCAAAAAAGGTACGAGACTATCTAAAGCTTCTTAAAGATAGAGATACATGGTGGTTTAATCTCTTCTATGCAGTAAGCTTTGGTGGCTTTGTTGGTTTTGCAGGATATATGAAAGTCTACTTAATGAATACATACCAAATAGATATGGCTGAAGTTGGCAAAGCTTTAATTAATGAGGAGAATGTAAAAGTAGTTGCAGGTTACTTTGGAGCCTTAACTATCTTTGCAGGTGCAGTTCTTCGCCCAGTTGGTGGTGCAATTGCAGATAAATTAGGTGGTGTAAAATCACTCTATATCTTCTATGGTGCTGTTGTTGCTTTAGCATTAATTATTGCCTTTGTTAAACTTCCATTTTGGGTCGCAATTGCTATACTCTTTTTAATTATGGCAAACTTAGGTATGGCTAATGGTGCAGTATTCCAGCTAGTACCACAAAGATTTGGTAAAGATATAGGTATCATGACAGGAATTATCGGCTGTGCAGGAGGGCTTGGTGGTACTGCACTTATTAAGACTCTTGGCTGGTCAAAAGAAGCATTTAATGGGTATAGTGTTGGATTTATGATCTTTGCAGGAGTTGTAGTTATAGCAATCTTAGGCATTAGCTTAGTAAAAACCCGCTGGAGAACCACTTGGGGTGTATCTGCTGGAGGGAGAATTTAATCTCTCCCACTCAAATAGATCTTGTTCTCTAAAACTGCCTACATTTTAACCACAAAATCTTCGTAAATTTTGCTATGATAAAACAACAAGGAGCCTACATGTCTAAAAAGAACTTAGAAATTTCAGCATTTAACTTAGCAAAAGAAAAAGAGTTAAAAGGCGATGACTATTTCGCCTATAAGCAGCTAGAGGATATTACAATTGCTGTAGTTTGTGATGGTGTAGGTAGTGCAAGAGCAGGAGCAAAAGCAGCACAAAGAACAGTTGAATTTTTAATAAACTCTCTTAAAAATAGACCACTCTCTTGGAGCATGGAGAAGTCAATTCTCCACTTTATAGAGAATATTAACCATATTTTATATATGGAATCCCTACAAGAGTATGAGAGTGTAGAGTATGTAACAACCCTAGCCCTTGCTGTAATAGAAGGAAATAGGCTTTATGGAGCAAATGTTGGTGATAGCCGCATCTACCTAAAAAGAGATGGTCATTTAACTCAACTCTCTAACGACCACTCAATAAGTGAAGAGAATATGGAGCATATCTTAACTGCTGCAATTGGCTTAGAAGAGAGTGTCACACCATACTATTTTGAGAATAATCTAAATGTAGGAGATAAACTGCTGCTCTGTAGCGATGGCTTGTACAATGAGTTAAGCAAAGATGAGCTAAATGAAGGTATCGAAATAAATGCCTCTTTTTTAGTAAAAAAAGCAAGTAAAAAACATAACGATCTTTTGCCAGATGATACAACTGCAATTGTAATAAAAGTTAAAGAGCTAGACCCAAGACTCCACTATAAACAAAAAGATCTTCAAATCCAAGAGAGCTACAAAAAAGGGGAAGAGATCGATGGATATAAACTACTTAAACCTCTTGCACCCCATAAAAGAGTCTGGCTCTGTAGCAAAAGAGGTCAAAAC
>JALWMN010000141.1 GCA_027083895.1 Campylobacteraceae bacterium | reverse complement strand
ATTGATCTCAATACCATAATGTTTGCTATGCAGTAGTTTCTCTTTTTGAACATAGCTCTTTTTATCTTTATAGTAAGCAGCTCGAATTGATCCAAAGGCATCTTTTTCATGGTAAAATCTATATGTTGCACTTACCCCATATCCCCTTTTACTCAAAATTTGGGCATCGAATGTGAGATCTTGACTTTGGCTAATATTCCAAAAGTATGGTTGTCTATAGTAGAAACCATCTTTTCCTTTTATGCTGAAGTCAGGATAAAGAAAACCGCTTCTACGTTTAGTAGAGAGTGGAATTGAGAGGTATGGAAAGTAAAAGAGAGGAACCTTTTTGACATATACTTTCGCATCATAAAACTTAATTACCTCAGTTTTGGTATCATAAATGGCTTTATCAAACCCTAACATCCAGTCGGGATTGTTTACATCACAACTTGAAAAGAGAGCATTCTCTGCTCTAATTATGTTATTTTCTTTTTCTCCTTTGGTGCTACTAATCCATATATGGTCTCTACCCATTGTGAAGAACTCTTTAAAGAGTACATGGTTGTCATCCAAAGTAATAGTAAGCTCTTTAGCACGAATCCGCTTGCCACTTTTTTCTATAAGTGTAACATTACCTTGCAATACTATTTTATTATCCGCTTTACTATATTGTGCACTATCTGCACGGAAAATAGATCCATTATACTCTACTACAACACCATTATTAGCAACCAAAATCCCTTTATTTTGGCGTACCTCTTTTGCATATACTGCAACTTCACTTGCCTCAACTTGCACTAGCGAAAGTGCTAAAACCGTACTTAGTACTATTTTATCTATCTTTAACATTGATCACCACACAATTCGTTAATTTATCATGTAATGTTTGCCTCTTTGGATTAAAAAGAGCAAACAAAAATGTTACATATAAAAGAGACTCACCAATTACTCTAATAATTGCTCTAAGAGCTGCCATTGACCAACTTAGCTTCTCTTTACTCTTCTCATCTATTGCGACAATTTTTGCAACATACTTGCCTATAGTTGCACCACTATAAGCTATAAAAAAAGTATGATAGATAACTTTTAATAAGATCAAAACCCAGCTATTTGTTGTCACAAAAAGAACCATCGCCTCTTGTGAAGCAATTGCTGCAATTTGATCAAAAAAAATTGCAATAAAGAGAAAAGAGACCAATAGATCGTCAATTATAAACGATAATGATCTACGACCTATAGAAGCGTATTCTATCATTTTTACCCTTTAAGTTAAAACTACTCTGATAATGCCTGATAAGCAATATCTGTTCTGCATTTTTTACCTGCAAAATGCACCTGCCCAACTAACATATATGCTCTATCTCTAGCCTCTTTAATGCTATTTCCTAAACCAACACAAACTAAAACTCTTCCACCAGTTGCTAAAAGTTTGCCATCCTCATCTCTACTAACCCCTGCATAAGCTATGTAAGAGTTATTTTTTAAATCTTCATGCACAATTTCATCTACAATAATCTCTGCTGGTTCACTACTGCTATATGGATAGTTTTTACTAGCAAGCACCACCCCAACTGCATAAGTATTTTCTTTAAATTTCACATCAGCATCTTTTAAATTACCAGTTGCTGCTTTAAAAAGCATATCGCTTACTGGCGAATCAAACAGTACCATCAACTCTTCGCACTCTGGGTCCCCAAAGCGAACATTATACTCTAATACATATGGCTCATTATTAACAATCATTAAACCAATAAATAGCACTCCGCTAAAAGGTGTTCCATCCTCTTTTAAGCCATTTAAAGTTGGTTTTATAATTTTTTCTTCTATCTTTTTATAAAGTTCATCATTTATTAAGGGAGTTGGTGCATATGCCCCCATTCCACCAGTATTTGGACCTTCATCATTATCTAATAATCTTTTATGGTCTTGTGCAGCTGGAAGCACTACATAGTCTTTACCATCACATACAGCAAAAACAGAGAGTTCGTAACCATCTAAAAACTCTTCTATAATAATCTTTTTACCAGCCTCTCCAAAGCTCTCTCCACTTAGCATTCCCTTCGCTGCATCAATAGCTTCTTGCTTAGTTTTAGCAATAATCACACCCTTCCCAGCACACAGCCCATCTGCTTTTACAACAATTGGTTCACTCATTTGGTTAATAAAGTTAGTAGCTTCCTCTAGGTTATCTGTCTCTATATACTTTGCTGTTGGAATACCATATTTCTGCAGGCAGTTCTTCATAAATACTTTAGAACCCTCCAACTGAGCCGCCGCTTTGCTTGGCCCAAAAATAGTAAGCCCATGCTCTTTAAAAACATCTACAATTCCATTTACAAGCGGGTCTTCTGGCCCAACTACTGTTAAATCAATATTCTTCTCTTTTGCAAACCTTGCCAATTCATTAAAATCTTTTATATTAATATTTTCACCAAGCTCATCAGTTGCTCCATTGCCTGGTGCAAAATATATTTTATTAACATTCTCATCATGCTTGAGAGCATATCCAATAGAGTACTCTCTTCCCCCACTTCCAACTATTAATACATCCATCTTTACTCCAAACAATTAAATTATAAAATTATAGCAATTCAACGCTTCTAATTAAGCAAAAGAGTACTTAGTTCTGAAGTATAAACCTAAAATGATACAAAAGAGGATACCAACTATCAATTAAATTTAATTCCAAGTCTCTATAAACTTCATAATATAGGTTTAAAATTTCTCTTTTATCAATTATATTATATGTACCCTTGATAAATTTTAAATATATGTTGCAATTTATCACCTTCCCTTCGATCGATACTCTAAAAGAGGAATTTGAAAATTACAATAAATCACACTCATAAAATTTAAATTTTTTATCTACACTTATAATCTTAAACTTGTTAACAATAGCTTGAGAAATTATCATTCTATCAAAGGGGTCTTTATGATGCATTGGCAAAGTACCAAGCATAATCGCACTTTTGGCATCAAAATCCAAAATCTCTATGCCCATTTCCTCTAAAATATCTAAAATATCCGCTTCAAAATACAAGTTGCCTATAGATTTTTTAATCTCTATTTCTGCTATGCTAATTGAGCTTAAAAAGATGTTATTATCCAAATTTTCAATATAATGCATATGCTTTTTGCTAACTTTTTTTACATCAGCAGC
This sequence comes from Campylobacteraceae bacterium, assembly GCA_027083895.1. Lineage (GTDB taxonomy): Bacteria > Campylobacterota > Campylobacteria > Campylobacterales > Sulfurovaceae > JAADEQ01. The sequence continues at coordinate 346 of JALWMN010000141.1, read as the reverse complement.
TAACCATAAAAATACATGGGTATCTATAATAATATTCATATTTTACAGTCATAAAAGATACTATTTATCTCATCATTTTCATCATCGAAATTTTTAGGTATTTTAACTTTACCCTCTAATTGTCCAAATTTTCTAGGTTTTTTCTCCTCTTCATAAGGCACTAACATTGCTACTTTTTTATGCTTTTTCCCAAACTCTATAACAAATTTCTCTCCATCTTGTTGTACTTTTTCTAAAATAGAAGATAATTTAGCCTTAAACTCACCTACTTGAATAGTTTTCATTTTAAGCCTTTTTATCTCTATTATAACTTTTTCTTGACAAGTTGTCAAGAAAGTATTAATAC
>JALWMN010000140.1 GCA_027083895.1 Campylobacteraceae bacterium | reverse complement strand
ACTTCTTAATTTCGATCTGCAAGCTAATTTAAATAACCCATGGGTCATTATTCCAGTAGCAGGAATTTTTGTAGCTCTTGCACTCTCACTCTTTGGATATTTTGAGATTGCATTACCAGCAAAGTTACAAACAAAACTCAATAATATAAGTAACAATGCACAAGGCAAAGGTCTCATTGGTACTGCAATTATGGGTGCTATCTCTGCACTCATTGTAGGAGCCTGTACTGCACCTGTAATTAGCGGTGCAATTGTCTTTATCTCAGCAACTGGTGATGCACTGCTTGGCGGATTAGCACTCTTTGTTATGGGCTTAGGTGCAGGTGTTCCGCTGCTACTTGTTGGTATTGGTGCAAAAAATCTTGTACCTAAACCTGGTGGTTGGATGGAGAATGTCTCTAAAATCTTTGGTGTATTAATGCTTCTTATGGCTCTATATGTACTTAGAGGCATTATCTCTCCAACTCTCTTTATCTACCTCTTTGCAATACTACTTATTGGTACTGCAATTATGTTTAAAGTGTTTGATACAAGCAAAACAACCGGCTTTGTAGGGATTTTAAAAGTCTTTAATTTCCTTATTTTACTCTATGGTATTATACTCTTCATTGGTGCTATAAGTGGTGCTACTTCTATATTTGATCCACTCGAAAAATTAAAAGGTGGCAAAGCTACTGCAACTACTACAATGACTCAAAAAGAGATTGCGAAACAGTATACCCTTAAAGAGCTCTTAGATGAGATAAAGAGTGCCAAAAAACCTGTTGTTGTCGATATTGGTAAAGAGAATTGTGCAGCATGTACCGAACTAGCAAATATTACATTTCCAGATCCAAAAGTTAAAGATGCTATGAAGCGATTTAAATTTATTCAACTTGATATCACTAAATATACAAAAGATGATCAAGAGATTATGAAACACTTTAATATCTTTGGAGCACCAAATATCCTCTTTTTTAATAGTAAAGGTGAACCTCAAGAGCATCTCTTCCAGCAAGGTTTTGTAAAACCTGAGCGATTTGTAGAGATACTCAATACAATTAAGTAATCTCTGCTAGAATTACATTTCAAAAATAGATAATTATCTTTAGTAGAGGTTATATATGGATCAAGCAATAGATATCAACTCAGATATTTTTCAAGCAGAGTTAGAGAAAACTTGGAAATTTATAGAGAAAGTTAATAATCAATTTGGATTTGTGCAAAATCCAGATGAAGAGATAAATGAAAGTGTTGCAATGGGACTAGCACGCAATAGACTTATCTATGGTAAACGCTACTGCCCATGTTTTATTGTACAAGGCGAAACAAAAGAGGAGCAAAAAGCAGCCAATAATCGTATCTGCCCATGTAAACCAGCTCTAGAGAAAGAGATACCCGAAGATGGTGTCTGCCACTGTGGAATCTTTTGTACTCCAGAGTATGCTGAAGAGAAGAGAAAAGAGAATGAACTAGAAGAAGTTGCCCACACTCACTCTCGTGGTTTAACTAAAGAAGAGGCTCAAATACTAGTTAAAAAAGAGCAACTCGATGGCGATGAGCTAGAGTCCCTTTTAGAGGCAAGAGAGCTTGGAATGGTAGATTTTACTCTTATTGATGTACGAGAGTTAATGGAGTATCAGATGGGACATATAAAAGGGACTGATGAGCTACTTCCTACAACACAATTTTACGATTGGATGCCAAAACTCTTAGCAAGAAAAGATGAGAATATCATACTCTACTGCCATACAGGAAGTAGAAGTTTCCAAGTGCAACAGATCTTAAAATCTAATGGTAGACAAGGTATCGGAAACCTCTATCGAGGAATTATTAGTTATCCAGGAGAGATTGTTCAAGGATAATCTACTCCTCTAATGATTTTTTGGTACAATTAAATAAAAGGTTGTAGATGTTTGGTTTTTACAACATAGCAGTAGCAGCTCCCAAGCTGACTCTTGCAAACCCCTACAAAAATCTTAAGAGTATCCTCGAACTTGTAGCAGATGCTAACAAAAACAGAGCATCTATACTGCTCTTAAGCGAGCTAACACTTATTGGCTATAGTGTTGGAGATATCCTCTTTCAACAAAGACTCCTTCAATCACAAAAAGAGGCACTCTTAGAGCTTTGCAAGCAAACAAAAAATATAGATACAATTATAGTAGTTGGCTATGCACTACTGCATAATAATCGACTCTACAACACTGCTATTGTACTCCAGAATGGGAAAATCTTAGGTATTGTGCCAAAAAGCTTCATCCCTAATAAACAGGAGTTTTATGAACTTCGTTACTTTGTATCTGGCAAAGATTTAGTCAATAGCTATACAAACCACTTTGGCTATAGTGTCCCTTTTGGTGTGGATCTGCTCTTTAGTGATGATAGTGGTATGAAATTTGGCATTGAGATATGTGAGGACCTTTGGGCAGTGACACCACCAAGTAATCAAATGGTCGCAAATGGGGCGAATCTTATTTTAAATTTAAGTGCAAGTAACGAGATTATTGGAAAAGCTGAGTACCGAAGAGAGTTAGTACGCACCCAAAGTGCGAGGGGAATTTGTGCCTACGCTTATGCCTCAAGTTCACTTGGAGAGAGCTCTACAGATACAATCTTTAGTGGCGATCTATTTGTAGCTGAGTATGGCTCTATAGTTGCTCAAGATAGCAGACTCACATTTGAAAATAAGATACTCTATGCAACTGTAGATCTTGAGAGAGTAAGCAATCTAAGAATTAGCGACAGCTCATTCTCACAAATGCCACAGAGTAACTATAGAGAGATAGAGTTTAAAGCCCTCCCAAACGTAGAGAAGATAGAGAGGTTTGTAAACCCTCACCCATTTGTACCAAACAATCCAAAACTTAGAAAGCAAAGATGTGAAGAGATTACCGATATACAAGCCTATGCTCTTATTCGAAGAATGCAGCAGGCTCAAATTAAAAAAGCTGTTATTGGTATCTCTGGAGGACTCGACTCTACTTTAGCTCTCTTAAGTACCCATAAAGCCTTTAGTTTAATGGGCTGGGATACAAAAGATATTCTCTGCTACACAATGCCTGGTTTTGGTACAACAAGCCGTACAAAGCAGAGTGCCCACAAACTCTGTAATCTCCTTAATGTAACACTCAAAGAGGTGGATATTACAGAGCTTGCCCTTAAAGAGTTTGAAGCGATAGAGCATAACAAAGAGACTCTAGATGTAACATACGAGAATGTCCAAGCAAGAATACGCACCTCTATTTTAATGAATAGTGCAAATAAAAATGGTGGACTTGTGATTGGTACGGGTGATTTAAGCGAAATTGCCCTTGGTTGGAGCACCTATAATGGTGATCATATGAGTATGTATGCACTCAATTGTGGTATTCCTAAAACTCTTATACGCTATATTATCGAACACTATGCCCAAAGCAATGTGGAGCTTAAAGAGGTACTAACTACGATTTTAGAGACACCCGTCTCTCCAGAGCTTCTCCCAAGTAAAGAGGATACAATTACACAAGAGACAGAGTCTAT
>JALWMN010000139.1 GCA_027083895.1 Campylobacteraceae bacterium | reverse complement strand
GGCTGGGACTCTTACTTTACAGCTCAGGCGCTCCCTTGGATGAAACAAGCAATGACTTGGCGTCTAATTATGGGTGTGGTTACCTTTGTAGGCTTTGTATATCTACTTTTAGATCTGCTTACAATTGGCAAAAGTTCAAAAAATAGTTAAAGGAGGATTAGATGCTATTTGAACCATTTACAGATGTCTACCCAAGTTTTTGGGGATGGCTTAATCAGGGTCCTTTGACTCTGACAATCTTTTTACATACAGTCATTGTTTTACCAATGATTTGGCTCTATTTTAAAGAGAAAAAGAGATTAGAAAACGAGGAGTAGTCAACAGAGGCGAGGGTAGCTTGTTGCTACCCTCTAAATGAGTGGTTTGTCCTATAAAAGGACTCTGGATTATAACATAGCAAAATAAAAGAAAGGATCAAAAATGAGTAGTAAACTTTTAAGCTTTTTGGCTGTTTTAGTTGTGGTTAGTGGTGTAACCTATGCTGAGGATATTAAACTCTCTGATGCAGAGATGAAAAAGGCTAACCAGATCTATTTTGATAGATGTGCTGGTTGTCACGGAATGCTAAGAAAAGGGGCTCTTGGGCCTTGGATTCGTCCAGAGACACACAAAGATAAAAAAGGTGTTGTACATGGCACTAAAAATTTAGGTACAGAAGCACTAAAAGCTATTATCTATAATGGAACACCTGGAGGAATGCCTGGTTGGGGTAAATCTGGTGAGCTTACAAAAGAAGAGACTGAGTTGATGGCAAAATATGTTCAGCTTCCACCTGTAACACCGCCAGAAAAATCTATTGCGGATATGAAGAAGACATGGAAAGTAACAGTTCCTGTTGATAAAAGACCTACAAAACCTGAAACCGATAGAAACTGGAAAAACTACTTTGGTGTAGTATTAAGAGATGTAGGTAAGATTGCAATTGTTGATGGGGATAAAAAAGATATTGTATCTGTTGTACCATCAGGTTTTGCAACACACATCTTAAGAAGTTCTGCGGATGGTCGCTATATGTATGCAATAGGTCGCGATGGAAAAGCAGAGGTAATTGATCTTTGGATGAAAAAACCTCAAGTTGTTTCTGAGATCCGCGTATGTAACGATGCAAGAAGTATCGATACTTCTAAATATAAAGGGTATGAGGGTAAATATGCAGTTGTAGGTTGTTACTGGCCACCATCAATTGTAACACTTGATGGTAAAACTCTTGAGCCTTTAAAAATTGTATCTACCGCAAGTTACACTTACGATACAGAAGAGTTCCATAGAGAAGCAAGAGTTGCATCTATTGTTGCTAACCACTATAAGCCTGAGTGGATTATCAATATTAAAGAGACAGGTCAAGTTTGGCTCTATGACTATAGTGATGTAAATAATCCAACCATTAAGATGATTGAGGCAGAGAGATTCTTGCACGATGGTGGCTGGGATAGTACAAAACGCTACTTCTTGGTTGCTGCAAATGCAAGAAATGTTATCTCTGTTGTTGATGCAAAAGAGGGTAAACTTGTTAAAAATATCCCTTCACAAGGTACTAAACCTCACCCAGGAAGAGGGGCAAATGTTGACTCTAAAACTTATGGACCAGTATGGATTACAGGACATATTGGAAGTAACGATATAGTAGCAATTGGAACAGACCCTAAAGGGCATCCAGATAATGCATGGAAAGTTGTTAAGAAAATTAAACTTCCAGGTGAAGGTGGTGGTAACTTGTTTGTTAAAACGCATCCTAAATGTAAATATATCTTTGCAGATCGTCCAGTTAACCCAGATAGAAAACTCCAAACTCAAATCTATGTAATCGATAAAGATAAGTTAGAGGTTGTAAAAACAATTCCAATTCCAAAAGAGTATCTTAAACCAGCCAAAACAAAAGATGGAAAAGAGGTTAAAGCTAGAGGTCCTGTACACTTTGAATTTAATGCTGATGGAACTGAAGTATGGACAAGTGTTTGGGGTAACAAGCTTGAGGCAACTCCTATTTTAGTATTTGATGCAAATACTCTTGAGCTTAAGAAGGTTATTAAAGATGATAGATTAGTTACACCTACTGGTAAGTTTAATGTAACTAATACAATGAGTGATATCTACTAATTACTACATCAAGGCATCTGCCTTGATGCCTCTAAAAGGGATGGAATAAGTGTAATAGAGTTTACTTTTATTCCTTCTCTTTAGCTGCTTTCTTTTACATTTAAAATCAAAGGATTACTATGCGATTTGTAACTTTTCTATCTATTTTTATATCTATAGTGTTTGGTTTTAATGAATCTTCAGGCCATTTTATAGAGGCACTTCCAAAAAAAGATAGAGGCAAAGAGCTCTATTTAAAGCACTGTGCAAGATGTCACCATATAGATAGAATTGGATTAGAGGGACCACCACTTTTTAATAAGACATTACGAAAATATAAAGATATTTCAATTTTAGCAAAAAAAATTAAAAATGGATTTCCACAAACCCTAATGCCAACATTTGAAAATTTAAGCGAAATAGAACTTATAGATATTGCAAAATATATTAAAAAACCGCTTGATAAAAATATAACTTGGAGCAAAGAGCAAATAGCTAAGAGCCTTAAAATTTATAATAACCCAAAAAAAGATTTACATATAAAAAATATTGCCAATGTAACTCCTGTAGTCGAGAGAGATGGTGGGAGAGTTTGGATAATGGAAGATGATAAAATTTTAGATAAATTTTCTCTTGCAAATGTGCATGGTGGAATAAAGTATCGCTTTCCTAAAGCTGATGCAATCTATGTGCCAACAAGAGATGGCTATGCAGTGAAGTACTCTTTACAAAATGGGAGAGTAGAGGCAAAGGTAAGAGCTTGTATAAATTTGAGAAATCTCTCATTAAGTCGCGATGGAAAAAACCTGTTTGTAACCTGTCTACTGCCAAAACAGCTAGTTGTGTTTGAGAGCGAGAGTTTTAAAATTAAAAAAATTACTCCACTTGAAGGAAAAGTGAGTGCTCTTTATGAGCTCTATACCAAAGATAGTGCCATCTTTACCTACCGCAACAAGCCGCAAGTGCTTTTTGTGGATACCAAAACATTAGATATAAAATCTAAAAAAATAGATGAACCGATAGAGGATTTCTTTATAGATCCGTATGATAAATTCTTAATAGCAACTGCAAGGCATGGTAGATTGCTGCGAGTATATGAAATTGAGACACTCAAAAAGGTTTTCGAAGCTAAAATGAGTGGTATGCCACACCTCTTTAGTGCAACTTACTTTTATAAAGATGGTAACTTCTACTTTGCAACACCGCATCTTAGAAGTTCGTTTATTACGATTTGGAAAATGTATGATTGGTGTTTTGTAAAAAAAATCGATATCGGCGGAGATGGTTTCTTTGCAAAAACTCACCCAAATACACCCTATCTTTGGGTAGATAATAGAAGCGATAAATTGGTGCTTATTAGCAAAAAAGATTTTTCTAAAAAAATTGTAACTCCTGTTAAGGGGAAGCAGTATATCCATGCAGAGTTTAGTGGTGATGCA